>JBBQML010000409.1:0-5180 GCA_038328885.1 Verrucomicrobiota bacterium
GTGCGACCGGGCGCGGGTGAGGCGGCCTGGATCTCTGGAGGGTGGAGCGGCAGTTCAACACGAAAGGTGGTTCCGGATGGGCCGGTGGCAGTAAGACTAACCGTGCCCCCGAGGGCGAGCGCAAGCTGACGCGTGATGGCCAATCCCAATCCGCTGCCACCCTCCTTGGCGGAACACTGCGGCTGGAACAACCGCTCGAGCGCCGCCGAAGGCACCCCGCCACCTTCGTCCTGCACCTCGCCGACGATCCACGGCTGCCCGTCCCGCAACTCGGGTTGAAGCCCCAGGCGGACCCGCCCCCCGGCCGGGGTCGCCTCCAGACCATTCTCAACCAGGTTCGCCAACAGAAGCGCCAGCAGCCCGGAGGTCCGGTTGTCCACCAGGATCTCGTCCGCGCCCGTGTGCTCGAGGACCACCCGAAGCGCCAGTGCCGTCGCGCGGGTCCGCGCGGCCACCGCCTCGGCGACCTCGCCCAGGCTCACCTCGTAAGCCACGTCGCTCTCCTGATCGCGCAACACCCGCACCACCTGATCGATCAAGCCCTGCATGCGCCGGGTGGCGGCCAGGGCGTCCTGCCAGGCGCCCTCATCGGCCGCCCCGGCCTCGGGACCCGCCGCGACGAACGACTGCAGACCCGAAACCGGGTTCCGTAGACCGTGGACGAGGTGCGCCGTGACGGCCCCCAGGGCCGTCGCCCGCGCCGATTGCGAGAGGGCTTGGTTCGCCCGCTGGAGATCCTCCGTGCGCTCGGCCAGCAGGAGGTGGCTTCGCTCCAACTGGCGAAACGCCCACCGCAACACGAAGCCGGTAACCCCAAGTGCGGCCACCAGCACCAGGGCGGCATCCGTGAACAGCCGGCGGTCGAGCCGCGCGAATTCCCGGGCCACCCCCCCACCCGCCAGCAAGAACGACGCAATCCCACCCAGCCCCGCCCCCCCCCTCGCCCGGCAGGGGTACAAAGACTTCGACCACCGGCAGGGCCGGAGCCACCGGCGCAGGGTCGCTCGCTGCGTCGGGCAGGTCCAACGGCAGGAACACCTCGTCGAGAGCCAGTGCCGGATGAAAGCGACTGACCGGCCGGCCGTCGCGCAGCACGACCATGTCGGAGGGTCGCACTTCAGCCTCCCGCACGTGGTCCGGCACCGCAGCCAGGAACCCGCCGTTGGTGTCGAACATCCGCGCGGCGACGATCCCCTCGAACCGTCCCATGGTGACGAAAACCGCGAACGGCTCCGCCGCGAGAAAGGCGTCGGGCCCCTCACCGGAGACCTGGGCGCGGGCCATGGCCTGGAGCACCTCGCCGTCCCGGCTGACGATTTGCTCCCTCAATTCGTCGCGGAGCTCGCGCACACCCCACACGACCACCAGCGCCATGACCACCCAGGTGAATGCAATGGCCACGGCCGCCGCCCGGTGACGCTGGGGAGCCCGGGTGGTGTGTTCGGTCCGGCGACGCTCGCGCCTCATGAGTTCACTTCGTTTCACATCTCGAGTTCCACGCCGAGACCCAAGCCGTTCGCGTGGTAATCCGCAACCAGCGCATCCTCGTCGGAAAACTCGAACTCGAACTGGATAAAGACGCGCACACCCTTCCGTACCTTCCAATCGCCGCGCAGCGTCCCTCCCACGTCGATCCGCCGCCGCTCTCCGGCCCCCTGGTTGTTGAGCGGCGCTTGACCCGGGTAGGTGTACCACCGGGCCCGACCGTCGATCCGCGCCTCCCAATGCTCCCCCAGATATCGCACCGTCCCGGCCACTTGCAGCCGGTCGTAGTCGAAATATCCCCCACCGTTCTCGTGGCTCACGACCCAACCCGGCCGCAGGACCGTCCGCCACCGCTCCCCCTCACCCCAGGCATGACGCCACGCAACTTCGACCTCATGCTGCTCGTACCGCAGGGCGGTGGGGAGTTCCTTGCCGTCCTGGTCGAACGGTTGGCGTTCGTCGAACTCACGGTCGCGAAACCGGCAGGACACCCCCAGCGACCGCCGCCGTCCGAACGACCACAACCACCCCAGCCGCGGACCCTGATCGACGAAGCCGTCGAGCGGCTCCGAAAGCCACTGCCGGCTCGCCTCCCATTCGACCTCGACCTTGCCCGGCGGGCCGAGGTCATAGCCCACGACCGGCCGAAACGTGAACGTGTGGCCCTGGGTCGGCAACACCAGCGGGATACCCTCGATCTCGGAGGCATCGAAGACCTGCTTCAGGTACAGGTACTCCACCGACGCCCCGGCCGACCACACCTCCCGCCAGGTCCGGGTGTAGCGGGCGTCCAGCGCGATCAGGGTCTCCGGCGCGAACCCACGCTCGAGGTAGGCCAGGTGGTCGATCGAGGCATACAGACTCACCTCGTGGCCGTCGATCGGGAGCCGGAACAGCATGAATTCCCCACCGCCAGCCACGAAACTGGAGCCGGCCGGGTTCAGGGCGCTCAGGCGGGGATTGTCCCGATAGCCGCCGGAGAGACGCAAGGTCAGGCTGCCATCCCAGAGCAGGGACGCGAGGGACGGCGGTTCGGGAACGGTCAGGGTGTCAGGTTCGGCGGCGAAGGGACGGGACGCCCCCGGCAGGAGGGCGAGGAGGGCGAGGAGGGCGTACCAGACCCGCACCCCAAGAAATAAGCCAGGCGGCCCTTTCGGGCCGCCTGGCGTTTTCGCTCCAAAGAACCACCCTTTCTTCGGAGAAAACGAGACCTCACTCGCCACCGTTGCCACGGCGCTGACGAATCCTTTCCTTCGCGCTCTCCTTCGCGGCATCGATCAGTTCCTGGTGCGCCTCGAAGCGCTCGCGGATCGTGACCCGGAGCTCCTTCTGGCGGGCAATCAACTCCTCCAGCTTGAGCTTCAGTTGGTCCTTCAGGTTGATTCGCAGTTTCTCGCGCTCTTCCCTGGAGGCGTCCTTCGCGGCCCGGGCAAGCTCCTGGTATTTGGCCAGGAGTTCCTTCTGCTGCTGCTTGAACTGCTGCTGGAGGTTGCGAACCTGCTCCGCCAGGTCGGCCTTGGACCAGTCAGGCACCACGGCTTCGACCCGCGTCGCCCCGTCGCCACCCCCGGGTCCGTTGCTCGGCTGATCCAGCGGTGCGGCTGCCCTCACCGGTACGGTGAAACACGTCAGCGTAAATACCGCCGTGATCGCGTACTTCTGGAGATTCAGTTTCATGACCTCTTCTGTTTCCATTCGAGTTCGCCGTTGAGTCTTCGCGCCCCACCACCCGAACTCGTCTCAGCAGTGGGTGTGCCAGAACCCAGCCCTGCGGTCAACCGCCTCAGCCTCAACGTTTCCACTCATCAGCCAGGCCGGTCCGAACCAGCGGGTGGGGATTATCCCCCAAACCTGGGCTCCCACACCAGCAACTCATCGGGGAATGGTCCCCAGCCGAGTCGCCCTCGACCGCGCCCCCCCACCCCGGGAGGCTGCTACTGGATCCGAACCGCCCCTGCGCCCCACGGAGATCAACCCTCACCCGCGTCTCGCTCCTTTCCGGTGCCACCCCGCCCTTCGACCCGATAACGCACCACATCCCGCGAAACGCCCAGTAGACGCGCCGCCCCCGAAACGTTGCCCCCGCTCTGCGCCACCGCATGCCGGACCAGGCGGTCAATCGCCGCTTCGAGGGAAAAACCTTCCGCCGGGAAACGGAACGTCGGATTGAACCACTCCACGGTCCCCGCTTCCACGCGTGCAACCATGCCAGGCGTCGCGCCTGCGTCGCCACCGGCCCACACCACCGGCAACAGCCCGAGCTCCAGGGGGCCATCCTCGAATACCAGCGCCCGCTCGAGTTCGTGCGCCAACTCGCGGACGTTGCCCGGCCAGGCATGTGACTCCAGTCGTCGTCGGCCAAGGTCGGTGATCTCCCGCGGTTGAAGGCGGTGACGACGACATGCCCGGCGCATGAGGGCCTCCGCCAGCGGCGGGATGTCCTGCGGCCGCTCGCGAAGCGGCGGGAGGGTCAGCCGAAAGAGGTCGAGACGATGGAATAGATCCTCCCGAAACCTCCCCTCGGCCACCGCCACGCGAAGGTCGCGGTTCGACGCGGCGATCACCCGGGCATCCACCGGAATGGCCTTGTTCCCACCCACTCGCCGGATTCGTCGATCCTCGATCGCGGTGAGCACCTTGGCCTGGATGGGCAGGGACAGGCTCGCGAGTTCGTCGAGGAACAGTGTTCCGCCGCTCGCCGCCTCGAACAGACCGAGCCGGGCCGTCCGGGCATCGGTGAACGCCCCGCGCTCGTGCCCGAACAGTTCGGACTCCGCGAGCGTCTCCGGCAAGGCCGAGCAGTTGACCTCCACGATTGGCTGACTCGCGCGGGGACCCTGCGCGTGCAACCAGCGGGCGATGCTCGTCTTGCCCGTCCCGGTCTCCCCGTGGATCAACACCGGGGCCAGCCCCGTCTGCATCCTTTGGTCCGCCGCGAGGATCCGATCAAGCTGGGCCCGCAATCCGGCCAGCGCGCTGCCGAACACGAACTCGTCTTCCCGCGGGCTTTCGTCCTCGCGCCGGTGCTCCTCGATCCGCTGCTTCTGCCGGCTGCGCCGGATCCGCTGAAACAGCAGCGGGAGTTCCTCGGGCTCGAACGGCTTGGTGAGGTAATCCAGCGCGCCGAGCCGCATCGCCTCCACCGCCCCCGCCACGCCGCCCTCGGCCGTCATGATCACCACCGCCGTGTTGGCCGAGAACGCCCCCTCCCGCAGCAGGTCCGGACCCAGGCCATCGGGCAGATGCACATCCACCAGCGCGAAATCGAACGGAAGCCCGGCGAGCGCCCGTCGGGCTGCCGCGAGATCCCCGACCGCGACCACTTCGGCCCCGGCCCGTTCCAGATAGGCCGTCAGCCGACGACGCAGCAGCGCCTCGTCCTCCACCACCAACAGCGTGCCCTCAGCCAACGGTCCGTCCGCCATGGACCGGTTCTGCCAGAGCGCGCCCCGCGGGCGAAGCGTGAACTGGGGGTCAGGGCTCCCGCTCGGGAGGCCCCGACCCCTGGACCGCTCCGGGTTCCACCCCAATCCGCCGCATCGCCTCGCGCGCCAGATCCGCCACCGACACCAACGAGTCCTCCGCTGACGGCTCGTCGGAACGTGGCCAGAGGTCGCCACACCCCAGCGCCACCGCAAACCGCCGCTCGAACTCCACCTGCGATGGCCGCAAGCACCCCTCCCGGCGCCGCGGCC
>JBBQML010000410.1:0-5171 GCA_038328885.1 Verrucomicrobiota bacterium
CGTGATCTGAGCGGTCCTCTCCTCGTGCTCGTGGGCATCGCCGTGGCTGTGGCCATGGTCAGCCTCGACCGGAGTGCCTGAGGGCCTGCAGCCGGCCATCAGGGCGAGAATCGTCAACGTGGACAGGATCGTGGTGAACAGGGGTTTAGCGGTCGTGGTGAAACGTTCGTTCTTCATGGTCAGTCAATGGGATCCAACCGCTCGACTTGGAACCCTCCTCCGAGGGCAGCCGCCCGGAGCGGGTGCGGGCAAGGCAGAACAATGGAAACCAACCGGCATCTGGCCGGACGGTTGAGAGGGCGACCCGGAGCGGGCCGTCAGGAAACGGAGGAAGGCGCGCGGACGGGAAGCGCTGCGCGAAGGAGGAACTGCCAGGAAGCCGAGAACCCGGGTGGACCGTTGCCGGGAGGCGCGAGGCCCGTGGCCTCACGCGTCACCAGCAGGACGCTGCCGGATAACGCTGGAACGAAGTCGAAGCCGAGTTCGTTGAACCGGCCCCAAGGAAGGTCCAATCCCGAGGTGCCCGAGGAAACCAAGCACTCACCATCAGCAGCGGCGTGGTTGTCCGCCCCATGCTCATGATGGCCGGGATCGGAGTCGCCAGGATCGTGGTGGTGGTGATCCTCGTGGATCTCGTGGATCAACCCGAGGTGCTGCAGGTGCACGTGGGAGGATGCCGGGAGCCAGAAGGCCACCAGCATCAACGCTACCATGCGCCGAATACAACCCACTTGAAGAGGATGCGGGGCTGTGAATGTCGGTTCAAGGCCCGTCTGTGCAGTTTCGATTATTCCTCACCAGCGAAGAATAATTGTCATGGCCCAGCCGTCGCCGCTCGTGCGGTCTGGGGTACCCCAAAATGCAAAGGGTCGCCGACCCTGGGGATCGACGACCCTCGAAACTGCGATGCTGGGAAATCAGTGCTTTTCCATGCCCTCGGTGGCCTTGCCTTCCTTCGAGGTCGAGCAGCAGAAAACCGAACCGTCACCGCAGCCGGTGCAGGTGTGCGTCACCTTGTCGGTCTTCGCCTTGCCGTGGCCCACGGTTTCGATGGTGGAATTGCACCCGGTGCAGAGGTGCTTGGCGGTCATCGTTGGGATATCGCGTCCTTTGGACTTCGAGACCGTGTGCATCATCACGGTCTGACACTTGGCGCACACCATGACGAACTTGTCGCCCGATTTCAGGTTCTCCAGATCGCCGTAGGTGGCCACCTTCGACAGGCTCTGCAGGCGCTCAGCGCCCTTCTGTGCCGCCTGACTGGCGACGCCCGAAAGTCCGAGGACGAGGAGCGCAGCCGCCCAGATGTGGAGGATGGTTCGACGCGTGGTATTCATTTTGTTCAAGGGGTCTGTAAGCGAGGAAGTCTTGATCGGCCTCTCGGTTTACACAGGCCTATACGCCCGGTGCGCAGAAAACCCTCAGCAAATCGCATTCGGCCTTCCTTGGTGGTGAAACAGATTGGCTCTGGTTTGCCCCCGGGGTGGTTCAACCTTTCACCAAACGGTAGAACCGCGGTCCCGTCGGCTCGGCGATACGCACCGTCCAGCGTTGGCCGACGGCGACCGGAACGTCCGCGACCGGCCCCCACGACGAGCCGGCGGCTTCGGTGGAGGCTTCCAGCCGCCAGCCTTCCGCAGATTCTGGCCAGAAAAGACTCACCCGCCCACCGTCGCGTTCGATGGCGAGTGCGGGCGGCCCCAAGACCTCGAAGTTCTGCATCATACCCGAGTCCTCGTGTTCGAGGTTGTGGCAGTGGTGGACGAAAACACCGGGATGGGAATCGAACCGCATGGCGACGCGCACGGTCTCTCCGGGGTTGACCAGGATGGTGTCCTTCCACCCGGTATCTTCGGGCGGCAACTGCGCCGTCGTGCTTCGACTCAGCACCTGGCAGTGTGCGGCGTGCGCATGCATCGGGTGGGGCTCGGTACCCGTGTTCCGATACTCCCAGATCTCCACCTCCCCGAAGGGCACGGTGAAATCGACTCGATGTACGTCAAAAAGCCGGCCGTTGATCGTGTGAACCATGCCGGACATCGCGAGCGTGAAGACCCGGGTGCGTTTGGCGTCGCTCTGGGAGAGCGTGGTGAAGGGTCCCAGCGACTTCGGGACCTCGGCGTTACCCGTCAGAGCGCGGTCGATGAAGATCCGCATCAGGTCGATCGCGGAACCTTGAGCCGGACCACCCATCGACATGCCCCCACCCCCGGCAAACGCGGAGCTTCGGAGGATCACTGACGTGTCCAACGGGTGGCCCGAAAAATCCACCAGCAACTCGATCCGCTGGCCTGGCGCGAGCATCACGGACCTTGCCTCCACCGGGGCGGCGAGCAGTCCGCCATCCGTGGCGATTACCTTGAAAGGATGGCCGTCCGAGAACTCCACCTTGCAGATGCGTGCGTTGCAGCCGTTCAAGAGTCGGAACCGGTACAGCCCACGGTCGACTGAAAGCCAGGCCTCCGGCGTACCGTTGACCAGCATCGTGTCGCCGAGGTACCCGGACATGCTGTCCATCATCGAAGGCGCGTACACCCACTGCTTCTGGGCGCTGACCCGCTTGTCCGTCAGGACCAACGGGACATCATGACCACCCGTCGGCAGGCCGAGAGCGCTCTCGGCAGGATCCTCAATGAGAAACAGGCCCGCGACACCGGCGTAGGCCTGTTTGGCGGTCAGGCCGTCGGTGTGCGAATGGTACCAGCACGCGGCGCCGCGCTGGGGAACGGTGAAGCGGACATCGTAGCCTTGCCCCGACTGCACCTGGTCCCGCGGGTGGCCATCCATCCGCTCGGGTGCCAGCACGCCATGCCAATGCAGTACCAACGGTTGATCGAGGTGGTTCAAGATCCGCGCGGCAAATTCCTCACCGCGCCGCACCCGAATCGTAGGACCCGGAATCGACCCGTTGACCGCGAGGACGTCGGTCAGCGAACCCGGCCAGACCGGGGCGCTCCCTCGAGCGACGATCAGCGTTTCACCGGTCCAAGCGGGAGGCATTCGGAGGGCATGACCTGCACGGGTTGGCACGGAGGCTCCCGAAACACGTGGCACCATCAGGCCGCCCCCCGCCATTGCCATCGAGAGCCCCAATCCGCGGCCCAGGAAGTCGCGTCTGTTCATGAGAAGTAGGCGATAACCCCGTCGGACTGCCTGGCGGCGTATCAAGGCCGGCCCATGGTTCGCCAGAACATCGCCGGCCCATCCATGCCGACGGCGACCGAATTCGATCCCTGGGCCCCTGGCTTGAGCATGTCCCCCTGATCCATCCAGTGGACGAGATCCGTGGAGGACTGAACCTGGAACATCCAACCCGCCATCATCGAGCCGATCTCCATTCGCATCGTCCCGGGCGCTGCGCCAGGCATCAAGCGCACCTCCGCCCCTGCTTCCATCCGATAGAGCCCCATGATCTCGTCTCCGGTGAGCGCGCGATCGTAGACCCGCAGGTCGCTCATCATCCCGAAGAAGGGGTTTGCGCCTGAGGGCGTCCCGCCGGCGCCCCCGACGAACGCCATCGAGGCGGCTGACCCTGAACCCATCATCCCACCCTGCGTGGCCGACATCGACATCATCCCCATCATCGGCTGCCCATCGACGTAAAGCTGGGAACCCGACATCGTGCCATTGTTGAACACGGCGGCAATGTGCATCCAGGTGTTCGTCGGCATCATGCCCGAGCCCATGCCGTAGCCGCCGCCCCTGCCTCCGCTGAAGCCGAATCGGTCCCCATCGGAGCCGTCGAAGAGCAGGCAGAGCGGCTGGTTGGTGTTGCCCCAACCGAACGGCATCGAGAGCGCGGAACCGCCCGGTTGGGCGCTCCGATTCATCCAAAAGCTGACGGAGTTCTGCATGTTCGTCGCCATGCCGACGGGCAAGTTCGTCATCATCATTCCATCCATCCCGCCGTTGAAGGCCATCGCGCCCATGGACCGGCCAAAACGATTGGTGGTCATCATCGGGCTCCCGGTCAGGGTGCCATTCATCCCGCGGCCTGACGCGTCCTGGGCGTCACCGTGCATGGGGTAGTACGAGACCAACCCGTTGGTCATGGGCCCCATGGCGGACTCAGCACGGGATTGGGCGGCGCCCGCCATGCAGGCGAGGACCGCAAAGGCGACACGGATTCGGATTGAGGGGATGGTTTTCATGCACGGATTGGGTCGAGGTGTCGAGGAGTCAGGGAAGGCAGAGCGAAAGCTCGCTCCGACTGCTTCACGGACGGTCCTCCGGGATGCGCGGAACTGTGCGCACCGAAGCCCTCTGGACGTGGACGTCGAGCGACCCGCGGAGGCTGCTGCGCCACGGGATGCCCACTGAATACGCCCTGGTCATCTGGACCCGTATACGCCGCAGAAAGTGGCAACCCTCAAGGCATTCCTGGCCCCAGGCTCACGTGAGCGAGGTCCGGCGCAACCGGAGCGCATTGCCGATCACCGAAACGGAGCTCAGGCTCATCGCGGCACCAGCGGTCCCTCAGAACAAGAACCTCAGGCCGACGCAAAAGAACCCGCTGCTCAGGAAACCAAGCGACAGAACGATCGCGCCGGTCGTTCGTTTCCGCGGGAGTTCGTACCACATGAACAGACTGCTGAGCACCATGATGATCAGCCCGAGCGCAACAGCATCCATGCTGAGACTCATCTTCTACAGTTCGAAAAACTGCCCGGTTGATAGTCAACGCCTTGCGAAGACACTTCAGGCTCTTGGCACTACATTTCCATTTCCATCGGGCGGCTTCATGAGAGTTGGCGCATCGTCGGCGGAACCGCGGCCCCCGCAGCCGCGAAGGCCTTATGCGCCTGGCCGAGCAACTGGCTGCGGAAAGCAAAGCGGTGGCCCTGAAACACCGCCTCGACTTCGTGGAGTTGGTCCAGGCCACGCACCACCTCGGCCCAGTCCCAGCTTTCTCCCTTTTCGTAGGGGAATTCGTCGGGCATGGGCGTGGATCAGAGCGGGTTTTCCGCGATGCCGGCGGCCCATGGTTTCTTGCATAACTCGTCATCCAGAGTCGCCAGCTTGAGACGGTCCGCGCGGGCGAGTTCGACGAAGTAGGCGTCGGTCACGTGGGCATGGCTGGTCAAGGCCGGGAGCCGGGCAGCACGGAGGTCCGCCGGCACCCAGCGCGCCTGTTTGCGGGAGGTGATATCGGCCAGTGCCGTCTGGGCATC
>JBBQML010000411.1:0-5171 GCA_038328885.1 Verrucomicrobiota bacterium
AACGGACTGCTAGGGCGTCAGCCTCGGCTCGACCGTCGGGCGGGACAGCGCCTGATACAGCTTGAAGGCATAGGCCGCCTGGGCGCGCGGACCCGGATGGGCATCGAAGGGCCGAAAGTCGTCCCACTCCGCCGCCGTCACCACGGGTCGCAGGTCCACCACCTCATACCCCCGCTCCCCCGCGAATCCGACCACCGGGTCATCCGTCGCTCCCCTCAGGTACCCCAGCAGCATCCGGCACCCGTGGCGCCGACCCAGCGTGAGAATCTCTTCGAGGATCCGGCACGTGACCGCGTGCTGCTCCCGGAGCGATGGCGCTGCGTCGATGGCAGCCGACGTCGTCGACGGGTCCTCCGGAGTTGGGGCGCCCGCGGGGAACAGCGGAACGCGGTCGACCACCAACCGGTCGTCCATCAGTCGGGCGCGCGGGTGAGTGAAGGCCGCGGAGTCGCCCGGGCTCCAGGCGGCGTGCCCCCCTTCGAGCGAGTTCATGCGGAACGCCGCCAACCGATTCGGCGCCGCGACGTTGCGCTCGTTGAAGTAGTCGGCGTACGCCACGACCACGGCTTCGGGCGGGCGGGTGGAAGTGGCGAGTTTCCGGGCGAACAGGAGCCATTCCTGGAGGTTGCCGTAGCCGACGCTCCCCAGGTTGACCACCCGCCGGTCCGGCAGATACCGCTGCAGAAACCAGGGAAGGGTGGTGTCGTCGTTGTTCCCCCAACCGAACACGAAGGAGTCGCCAAGGATCCAGACCTCCGGATGACGGGCGAAGGCTTCCGGGGTCGGGGAAGTGACACGGTGCCCCTGCGGATCCACCGTGACCCGGAAGTCGTGGTGGCGCCCGGTCGGGTTGTCGGTGATCCGCACCTGGTAGGTTCCGGGAAGAGTTACGAACCCGAGTTCCGGGTCGGGCCCGAACATTGGGCCCGGCTGATAGGTTACGGTGACCGGTGGTCCGTCCGGCGCGTCGCGTCGCGCGGCCAGTCCGCTCCGGACCTCGTCGACGAGATGCCGCAGCGCACCCTGGTCGGAAGTGACGCGCCAGAGGAGGTAGCCCGAGAGCAACTCCGCGGCGAGCAGACCGGCGGCCAGGGCCAGGGCGGCCGACGCAACCCGGCGGGGGCTCATCGCCGGCGTCCTCCGCTAGGGCGGGCTTGTCTCGAGTTGGTCGCCGGAGTCATGCGGGCGGTGGCTACTCGCCGACCCGCATGCGGAGCTCCCAGCGGTCCTGCGCGACGGGATTCACCGCAGTGACCAGGATGCGGTGAAGTTCGTTCCCCCAGACGCTCGCCAGGCGGGCGTCGTCGGGAGCGAAGGGCTCAGGGGTTGCTTGGAGGCGGGACGGATCGAACAGCAGGAGGATGCTGCGCGCGGCGGGGCCCGCCCCACGCCCGGGAGGCAATTCCATCCGGCCGGGTCCGGCGATTTTCGGTTGCCTCTGGGTGATCAGGTTCAGCACCGCGCCGGGGGCGACTTCCTGCAGTTCAAACTCCTCGATGAGTGTCAGTTCACGGTCGCGCTCGAGCCGGACGGTGCGGCGCCAGCGGGTGACCTTCGCCTCGGCCGGCCAGGCGGGGGCGAGGTCCATGGTCAACTCGGCGGTCGTGGGGGTGCCACGGTAGCTGACATCACGGGCGGCGAAATCGCGGCCGGCCGACTGGAGCACGCCGTTGATCGTGGGGAGATTGTGGAAGGCGGATTGCATGGCAGGAATCTCGTATCGACGTCCGCTGAAGGTCTTGGCGGCATAGGTCGGGGCCCCGAGATCGATGAACACCGGCTCGCCGTCGGCGAAGAGGACGAAGTTGCCGACGTCGTTGTGGTTGTGGCTTTGCGCGTTGTGGGCGCCCCAGGCGGCGACGAAGAGGCCGCGGGTAGATCCGGCCCGATCCCGTGCGATCATCATCTGCAAGTCGTCGCTGCCCAACCAGGCGTTCGCGACCAGCGGAGGCTCCGCGGAGGCGCCGGCGAGGATCGGCGGGAGGTCCGTGAGCGTACGCAACGCCCGGCCGAGATCGATGCTGCCGGTCTCGCTCACCAGTTCCTCCAGGGTCGCACCGTGCGTGGCCAGGGCGCGAAGCTCCGGGTCGTCGATGCGCTGGCCGTACCGGAAGACCGTGCCCCTGTCCAGCCCCGGCCGGGGCGCACAGTCGCCGAGCGCGACGTACCAGTCTCCGGCGATATGGACGCGATGGATGAAGCGGCCCATCTCGCGGATGAGCGGATGATGGAAGACGTCGAGTTGTCCGCCCGTCGCATCGTGCAGCAGGTCGAGGTTGTCCAGCACGCTCCCCCCGGCGCGCGACCAGTAGCCGGGACCTTCGTCGCAGCCCCCGTCGCTGGGATACGGTTGCAGGAAGCGGTCGAGACTGCGGAGCACCCGGTGGACGATCTCCACCCGGCGGGCGGCGTCGTATTCGGCCAGGAGGGCGGTCGTGAGGACGTTGCCGTTGATCCAGGGGTTCCAGTTGTTCGGGCGACTGTTGCGTGAACGCGAACCGAAGCCCATCCATCCGAAGTCACGGACCTGGAACGGCGTCAGGACGCGGCGGTTGAGCTCGGCCTGGGCGCGAATCCGCAGCCGTGGGGAGACGGCGTCCAGCTCTGCGCCGAGCAGGTAGAGAGTCCAGGCGACTGAGGAGGCTGTCTGGGCCGCAAACAAGTCGAGGATCGGCTCCTCCACATCGGGCAACCCGACCCCCGCGCGCTGGCCGCCGACATGGGCGGGGACACACCAGGTCGATTCCTCGCAGAGCGCCCAGAGGTTGTCGGCGATCGCGTCGCGGAAGCGGTGACGGCCTTCGGCGCATTCGGCGAGGACGAGTCGATGAAGGCGGCGACGTCGTTCGAAGTAGGGGCCTTCGAACCGACCGCGGTTTCCCTCGCGGGCGTAGCCCAGGTAGAGCGTGGCGGGCAGGAAGGGCAGCGGCGCCGCGGCCGCCGCCTCGCCGCTGCGGATCAACGCGGCCCGCGCTTCGGCCGGGAGCCGGTCCCAGCCCGCGCGGTTCGTGTACGTCGGAAACGGCTGCCAGTCGGCGCGCGGGATCAGCAATGTCCGCAGGGCCGCCGGGGGAAAGCCGTCCGCGAGCGAGAGGTCGTTGGTTTGGGCCGTCGCCGCGGGCGGCGACGACAGGCCGAGTGACAGCGTGAACAGGACCAGCGCGGCCAGCCAGGAAGCGTTGGGACGGTGCGGGTTCATCCGGCCTCGAGTGCTACACCCCCCGGACGGAGATTTCAGCCCTTTTGCCGTGCCCGGCGCAGGGCGAGGGGGACAACGCAGCATCAGGCGGAGGTTGACAGCCCCTCGACGGCGCCGGCGCCTCGCGGCAGCGAACGTCCGCAATGGGGACACGTGGGCAGTTGGGGTGGAGCGGGAGTGTTCATGGGCCGGGAGGAACCTTCGTTCACCTGCCACAGAAGCATTCGTCGTCGATTGTTACTGTAAATGCACGCGGGCTCTTCGGGTTGGGCCGGGGGGAATGAACGAGGATGGACAGGATCGACAGGATGGGATCCGTGTCGGTCGGGCACCGTTTGCGTGCCCCCCACGCCCGCGCCTCTCCGCCCATTCTGTCTATCATGCCCATCCCTGTTCAGTCGCCCCGTCTTCCATCGACCTTTTTGTTTTTCCCCGGCGATTTCCTCCGCACACTCCCGCCGCCATGCGCAAGCCTTCCGTTGCCCGCCCTGCCCGCAAATTCGCCGCCTATCCGCGCCTCAACCCGCTGGGGATCGGGCGGGACATCACCGCCGCCGACCTCATCGACGACGTGTTCCTCGCCTACAACGGGGGGCGGCTTCGCGAAGCGGCCCAACTGCTCGCCCGCAAGATGCTCCCCAACGACGGGTACATCGGCATGTCGCTCACCGGCGCCCTCACCCCCGCGGGCCTCGGCAAGAGCTGCCTGATCCCCTTGATGAAGGCGGGCTTCGTCGACTGGATCGTCTCCACCGGCGCGAACCTCTACCACGACCTGCACTACGGCCTGGACATGGCGCTCTACGCTGGATCGCCTTTCCTCGACGACGTTGAACTGCACGACCAGGGCATCATCCGGATCTACGACATCGTCTTCGATTACCACGTGCTCCTCGACACGGATGCGTTCGTCCGCGAAGTGATCCAGGGACCCGAATTCCAGCGTGTGATGGGCACCGACGAATTCCACCACCTCCTGGGCAAGTACGTCAGTGAGCGCGGCCGGAAGCTGGGGTTGAAGGACAGCTCGGTGCTCGCCACCGCGTACGAGTGCGGGATTCCGATCTTCACGTCGAGTCCGGGCGACAGCTCGATCGGCATGAACGTCGCGGCCATGGCAATGCGGGATTCGAAACTCCTGTTCGACACCAACCGCGACGTCAACCAGACCGCGGGAATTGTCTACACCGCCAAATCGTCCGGCCACACCAGCAGTGTCTTCATCCTGGGGGGCGGGAGTCCCAAGAATTTCATGCTCCAGACCGAGCCCCAGATTCAGGAAGTCATGGGCATCCGGGAGAAGGGCCACGACTATTTCCTCCAGTGCACCGACGCCCGACCCGACACCGGCGGCTTGAGCGGTGCCACTCCCGCGGAGGCGGTGAGTTGGGGCAAGGTCGATCCCAGCCACCTGCCCGACTGTGTGGTCTGTTACGCCGACAGCACCATCACTCTGCCGCTACTGACCGCCTATGTCCTCAGCCGGGTGAAGCCCCGGAAGCTGAAGCGCCTCCACGACGCACGCGACGCGATCCTGGAGCAGGTGAGGGCGAAGTACCTCAAGACCGGCACGGTCACCAAGGTGCTCACCAGCCGCAAGCTCGCCAAGCGAGCGAGCGGTGTCGGGGTGAAGTAGGTCGGAGATCCGAGGTCAGAGGTCAGAGGTCGGAGGGCGGAGATCCGAGGTCAGAGGTCAGAGGTCCGAGATCCGAGGTCGGAGATCCGAGGTCCGGGGTCGGAGGTCCGAGGTCGGAGATCCGAGGTCAGAGGTCAGAGGTCAGAGGTCAGAGGTCAGAGGTCCGAGATCCGAGGTCCGAGGTCGGAGATCCGAGGTCCGAGGTCGGAGGTCAGAGGTCCGAGGTCAGAGGTCCGAGGTCGGAGGGCGGAGGTCAGATGTCAGAGGTCAGAGGTCCGAGGTCAGAGGTCCGAGATCCGAGGTCCGGGGTCGGAGATCCGAGGTCGGAGGTCAGAG
>JBBQML010000412.1:0-5165 GCA_038328885.1 Verrucomicrobiota bacterium
CGCCAGGGTGAAGCGCACGTCCATGGCCGGCGTCCAGGTCGGCGACCTCGTCAACCTGACGCACACCGCCGCCGGGCTGACCGCACTGAAGGTCCGGATCGCCGAGTTGACCGTCGATAAGCCCGACTCGCCCGAAGTCGCCATACGGTGGAAGGAAGACCGGGGCTGGCTGAACGCGATTCCGACCGCCGTCGCACCCGATGACGTGGAACCGGAGGGCGAATACTCCGCCCAGCCTCTGCTGGCCAACGTCGCTCTCGAACTGCCTTACGGCTACCTGCGCGAGGCCAAGCCGTCCCTGATCTTCCTGCCTGTCCGCGGCGACCCGCTGACGAACGGGTTCCACGCCTACTGGGAGCGGACGGCCGACTCCTTCGTCCAGGTCGCCGGGGGCTCTTCCTTCGCCATGAAGGGCACCCTGAACGCCGCCCTCGATGCCGGGACGCTGGCCGAGGCCTCGATCGACATCACCTTCACCGGGGACGACTGGGACCTGGAGGAAACCACCCTCGAAGAGGCGACCACCACGCAGCCGCTTCAGGTATTCATCGGGGGTGAGATCATGGTCGGCTACGACGCCCAGTTGACCGGGCCGAAACAGTACACGCTGAAGGTCCTCCGAGAATGGTTCGGCACCCGGGCCGAGACCCACGCCAGCGGGGCCACCGCGTACGTGCTCCAGTTGGGCCTAGAAAAGCCCGTGACCTGGACCGCCGACCTGCCAGAGGGCACCGCCACCTTCAAGGAGCAGCCCTACCTGCTGGCGCAGGAACTCGACCTTGCGACCTGCCCCGAGATCGCCGTCACGATCCAGCGCCGCGCCCAGCGGCCTGCCGCGCCAACCAATCTCCGCGTGTTCGACGACGGCGCCCACCCGACCTACACCACCGGCCAGGACATCGTCATCAACTGGACCCCGACCAGCGAGCTGCGCTTTGGGTTCAACGTCACGCAGAACCTCGATTGCCGGGCGGACGCCACCATCATTCAGGTCCTGATCACGGCCGGCACGCTGAAGGGCGAGATCGCCTTCGCTGGGAATGCAGGCCCAGTCACCGTCCCCAACACCCAGCTCATAGCCCTGCTGGGCTCCGAGACCGACTTCAAGCTGCGGGCCTACTACTCCTTGGCCGGCCTGCGGAGCCTCAACTTCGACGAAATCACCGTGAGGAAAACATGAGCACTATCGCCCCCGGCCGTTTGTTCAACGTCTCCGACGCAGCCAGCTTCGTGGCCCTGTCCCAACAAAACTGGGTCATCACCAGCGAGGAACTGTACCGCCGCGTCCCAACCTGCCAGAACGGGAGCCCGAACACGCTCAACGGCCCACCCACTTCCGGAGCGTGGAGCGTGGGCGACTTCTGGAGGGACCAGAACCGGGCGGAGTTCGTCTGCACCGTGGCCGGCACGCCAGGGACCTGGCAGCAGACGGCGCCGGCAACCGTCAGCGCCGACCCGGCCAGCGGGACGTTCCCGACCGGGTACCTGATCTTGAATATCGCCGAGGGAGGCTTGAAGCGCGACGGCGGCGGACTGTCGTGGGAGGTTCAGGTCGGAGCCACTGCCGCCTCGAAGGTCGGCTTCCACGGGGCCACGCCCACCGCCCAGCGGGCCAACGCCAATCAGGCCGCTGCCACCGACCTCGCCAGCGTCATCACTCTCGCCAACGAACTGCGGGCTGCTTTGGTCGAGAAGGGGATCATCAAGGGACAAGCCTGAACAAGCGAGTTTGGCGCAAACCGAGATCGCCGTGCCCTTGAATCGTCACAACATTTCTCTTGCCAAGATAAGGAGGCTGCCATAATCGAAGGTGTAATTCCAAAAAGGAGTGTTCTCTGGCCCGTCTCGGAGGGCTGCCTGTCAGTGAATCAAGGAGAGGGTCCGAAACGAGCGGCCCACCATTTCTTGGCGGCAGAACAGCCCCGGGTAAAAAGGCGCGATTAACTCCGGTGCACACTTCGGGAGTAACAGGAATGAAGACTAAAGAGATCGTTCTTGGGGCGACACTGATCTCAGCGCTCGCTGGCACGCTATTTTTCGCTCTTCGTGTCATCGCTCAAAGCGCCACGGTCCCCGCGGATTTCCCGAACTGGCAAATGCAGGATGTAGGTGCAGTGGGGGTACCTGGCGCGACGCAACCGGCGCTCGCCGGAGGCATGGTCGTCGCGGGTGCGGGTGCCGACATCTGGGGTGGAGCCGATGGCTTCCACTTCGCTTACCAGGAGATCGAAGGCGATGTTGAAATCGTGGCTCGCCTTGATTCCATGGAAAAAACGCACGCCTGGGCCAAGGCGGGGGTCATGATTCGCGCTAGCCTATCGGAGTCGTCACCTCACGCGATGGTTGCTATGGCTCCCGAAAAGGGAGCCACTTTTATTCGGCGTCAGGGCACCGCGCAATGGAGCCACGATGACGCGCACCAAGCCGTGCGTATCATCGACAAGAACGGTCGCCTTACCTATCAGCAGCGTGGGTCGGCGGTCGATGATCGCGCCGACGATTCGGCGACCGCTGGACCGATTCCCAGATGGATCAAGCTTGTTCGCCGAGGCCAGGTCATCCAAGCCTTCGATTCGGCGGACGGTCAGGCCTGGAGTTGGTTGGGAACCGAGGAACTCAAGTTGCAGCCTCGATGTTTCGTGGGTCTCGCAGTGACGAGCCATGACGCATCTCGTACATGCCGTGCGGAATTCAGCGGGATCCGGATTGAAACCCCCGCAGCACTCACTTCACGAGCAGCGCAAACAGGCCGCGGCGATGGGCTCGGCGCCACTTATTTTCCCAAGAAGAATCTGAGTGGAATTGGATTCTCACGCGTCGATCCGAACATTGACTTTGATTGGGGCTCCGGCTCGCCGATGGAGGGGATCGGTCGCAACGACTTCAGCGTGCGGTGGGAGGGCGAATTGGAGGCGCAGTTCACCGAGCCCTATGGGATTCACTTAATTAGTGACGATCGGGCTCGGTTGTGGATCAACGGGGACCTGCTTGTTGATGAATGGACGGAACACGCTGAGCAAGTATCGACCGCCCTCGTAAACTTGGAGGCCGGCAAACGGAATCTGGTAAGAGTGGAGTACTTCGAAAACCGGGGACGGGCGGTGGCGCGCCTGTTATGGAGTAGTCCGTCGACCCCGCGACAGCCCATACCACAGTCGCAGCTCTACTCGCGGCCTGCCGACGCCGACGGGGACGGATTGCCCGATCTCTACGAACTGGCGCAGGGATTGAACCCCACGGACCCTCGCGATGCTGAGGCGCCTGACGGTTCCATCACTCGCCAGCAACGGTACGCGAGCTCGCTGGATGCCGCAGTTGAGGCCAGTCGCGTCGGGGCATGGCTGCACCAGGACATTGGTCAGGTTGGACCCGGGGGGACCGCTCGATTGAACGGCAAGAGTTGGGCGGTGTCGGGGGCTGGCCCGGATATTTGGGCCAATGCAGATGGGTTCCATTTCGTGTACCAACCCGTTCCGGGAAACGGCGAATTGGTGGCCAGAATTGGCCAACAGGAAGCGACCGATCCCTGGGCCAAAGCCGGCATCATGATCCGCGAGAGCACGGAGCCTGGTTCAAGGCACGTCCTGTTAGCCGCGACACCGGGTCACGGTCTCATCTTCCTCAAGCGTGAGGAGACTCAGGGAACCACCTCAATGGAATCAGCCGCACCCGGCGTGGTCGGACCATGGCTCAAGCTGGTGCGGCAGGGAACGCTTGTCTCAGCGTACGGTTCTTCCGATGGCTCCAAGTGGGCTTGGATTGGCACGCAGGATTTGCCAGTTGGGGCGACCCCGTTGGTCGGCTTGGCGGTCAACAGTCACGACAATGCCCGCCTCGGTGCCGTCGTCTTTGAAGATGTCGCCTGGACCCCAGCAGCCGCAGTGCCCGAGGACAGGGTGCGACCAGGGTCGGGGAGCGGATTGCTGGGAACTTACTTCGACGTGAATACCGGTGCGGTCGTGACTCGGGTCGACGCGACGGTGGATTTCGACTGGGATACCGACAGTCCAATTGCAGGGGTTGGCAAAGACCATTTCAGCGTCCGTTGGGAAGGGCTCCTTGAGCCCCCGACTTCGGAACAATACAACCTGCAAGTCCTGAGCGATGACGGAGCGCGGTTGTGGCTGGATGGAGTCCTGATCATCGACGGTTGGACGGACCGCGGCGCAACCGCCGATACGGCTCGGGTTCTTCTCGAAGGCGGTCGTCGATACGCGTTGCGCTTGGAGTACTTCGAAAGGACCGAGGAAGCCATCGCCAAGCTGCGTTGGAGCAGTCCGAGTATTCCGCTACAGGCAATCCCGCGGGAGCGGTTGTACCTGCCGACCGAGCAGCCACCCTCCGGTGTTGCGCAGGGGGAGATTTCCAAAGTCCGCCACGATACTGGATTGCTGGCTGCCGAACCGTCGAAGACAGGTGTCACGCCAGCGTCGCAAAGCAGCGCAAGCGTGGCTCCCAACTCCACTCTATCCACTCTTCCGGCGATCCTGGGCGTCCGAAACTTGGCCGTATTTCCGGGCTCCTCTGCGGTAAGCACTATCGGACGCTGGAGAGTCGACGGCAATGCGATCTTCGCGGTTGATCGGCGGGGTGGGCTTGAGTTTGACGTTCCAGTCGATGCCGGTGACGTCTACCGGATCGAACTGGAGGCTTCCTCTCGCAATCCATTCGACCCTGATCGCAGCTATTCGATTCAGTTCTATGCCGATGAGGAGTTCCTCGGTCAGGCTCTTCTGAGCGCCGATTTCACTTCGGCGGGCACGGCGAATGTTCTCACGCCCTGGCTTAAGCCAGGCACTCACCGGGTTCGCGTGTTCTGGGACAACGCTCGCGCGGGCCGGTCCATCCAGGTCCAGGCCCTGCGCCTCCAAGGCTTGGAGGGCCCTGACCGGAATCGCAACGGGCTCAAGGATTGGGTGGAAGAAAAACTGGCCCGGGAGAACTCGGTGGATGGAGTCAGTGCCTCCGTCGACGCGCCTTCCCAAGGGGTGAAGTCTCGTCAGGAGGTCGCGGCAATGCCAACCCTACGTTCGAAGGTATCCCCCGCTTGCATCGAAGGGCAGGGCGGATTTCTCAGCATGCTGAACATCGAAGCTGACGGTCAGATTGTTGAAGCCCAGCATGCGCTGAATCAACGTTGGTTCGCGGACGTGCCCATCGAGGTC
>JBBQML010000413.1:0-5162 GCA_038328885.1 Verrucomicrobiota bacterium
CCGTCCCCCGTTTGGGCGCCGCCGCTGCCGTCTCGGTCCAGGAAGGAACGTGCGGTCCGGGAAACGGTCCGGGCGAGCGGCTGGGGATTGGTTTTCTCGGCTGGTTTTCGCTTCTCCTGCTGGTCGCGATGGCGATGCCCGTCCGAACCTACGCCCTTTCGGTGATTCCGCCGACGTTCAGCGAGTTGGTCGCGGGTTCGACGCAGGTCGTGAGGGTCAAGGTCTCCAAGGTGAGCAGCCGCTGGGACGCGACGCCGTACGGGCCGGTCATCCGGACGTACGTGGAGTGTGAGATGCTGCGCACCCTCAAGGGGCCGGCGGAGACGACGATCACCCTGCGTTTTCTCGGGGGCAAGGTGGGCGATGAGTCGATGACGGTGGTGGACATGCCGACACTCGAGGAAGGCCGGAGCTACATCCTGTTTGTCGCCGAGAACGGCTTGGCGATGTGCCCGCTCGTCGGGGTGACGCATGGGGCGTATCCGCTGGTGCTCGACGAGACGACCCAGGTGCAGCATGTGGCCCGCAACAATTTTCAACGCCTGCGGGCGGTGGACGACGTGCAAGTGCCAATCGTCACCCAGGCGGGTCATCCGGCCCTGCGGGCCTATGCGGGGCCCGGCATGACCCGAGACGAATTTGAGGACGCCATCCTCCGCGAAACCGCCCGGGAAGGGAAATAAGCCATGCGCCTGCGATCGTTCTGGCGCGGATTCGGGCTCCTCCTCCTGCTCGCAGCGCAGGTGGCCGGCGTCCGCGCCTTCGTGCTCGATTCCAAGCTTTGGCTGGGCCCGACGGTGACGATGCAGCTGCAGCTGGATCCCTCGCCACTTGGCCGGACGCTGATCGATGGCTCGACGTCCTGGGGGCAGGTGGCGGAGACGGCGCTGACCGAGTGGAATGCGACCATGGCCGGGATGCAGTTCGCGGTCGTGCGCAACTCGGGTGCGGCCATCTCCGCACCCAACGGCCTGAACAACGTCTTCTTCAGCAATACGGTTTATGGCGACGCCTGGGGCAGTGGGGTGATCGGCGTCGCGATCACGTATTCGAATTCCACGCGACGGATCGAGAGCGACGTTATTTTCAACTCCGGCCGTTCCTGGGATTCCTACCGGGGAAACCTGCGTTCGGCCTTGGATCTGAAACGGGTCGCGCTGCACGAGTTCGGCCACGTGGTGGGCTTGAATCACCCGGATCAGTTCGGGCAGAGCCTGACCGCGATCATGAACAGCACGATCGGCAACCTTGATGCCCTCGCGGCCGATGATCGCGCGGGGGCTGTCGCCGCTTATGGTGCTCCGCCCTCCAGTTCCGGAACCGCACCGACGATTCTTGGGGTGAACTTCGCTCCGTCCGTCTCGGCCGGAGCCACCGTGACCTTCACGGTGACCGTCAGTGGCACCTCGCCGTTCACCTACGTCTGGAAGAAGGGGACGACCACGATTCCCGGCGCCACATCAGCGAGCCTGATTCTGACCAATGTCCAGCCGGACGATGGCGGCAGCTACACCGTCACCGTGAGCAATAACGCCGGCAGCGCCACGAGCACGCCGGCGGTTTTGACGGTCACATCGATCATCCCCGCGTTGATCACCCAGCCGTCCAATCAGACGGTGAACCTCGGCGGGACCGCCACGTTCTCGGTTGCGGCGACGGGCTCCGGCACCCTCACGTTCCAGTGGTACCGCAACAACCTCGCGATCCCCGGAGCAAACTCGGCCTCCCTCATCTTGGGCAACATCCAGCTCAGCCAGGCGGGCAGCTACACGGTCACGGTTTCGAGTGGTGCCGGCAGCGTGACCAGCACTGCGGCAACGCTGACGGTCAACGCCCCGGCGGTCGGCCCGACGATTCAAACCCATCCGGCAAGCCAGACGGTATACATCGGTGGCTCGGTCATGCTCTCCGTTGTGGCCACCGGCACCGCTCCCTTTTCGTATCAATGGCAACGTGACGGAGCGGCGATGGCGGGTGCGACCTCCTCAAGCCTGACGCTGTCGAATCTGCAGGTGTCCGACAGCGGCGGTTACTCGGTCGTGGTCTCCAATTCGGTCTTCAGTGTGACCAGCAACACGGCCGCGATCACGGTCTCTCCCGTGGTCATCTCCCCGACGATCGGCACCCCGCCGTCGAGTGTGACGGTCCAGGCCGGTGCGCCGGCGTCCTTCTCCGCGGTGGTGTTTGGATCGGCTCCGTTGACCTTCGTCTGGCGCAAGAACGGAACGGTGGTGGCGCTGGCCAACCATTCGGTCCTCTCCTTCAATCCGGCGCAGACCGGCGATGCCGGCAGTTACACGATCACCATCTCCAACGGCGCTGGCAGCGTGACCAGCCCGCCGGCGATCCTGACGGTGACGGCGCCCGCGACTGCTCCGTCGATCCAGGTCGCTCCGACTGGCCAGACGGTCCTGGCGGGTGCGTCCGTCACCTTCTCGGTCGCGGCCAATGGCACGGCCCCTTTGCTCTACCAATGGCTCAAGGACGGGCTTGCCTTGGCGGGCGCCACCGCCTCGACGCTGGTGCTCAATGTAGTGCAGGCCACCGACGCCGGGCGTTACGCCGTCACGGTCAGCAATGCCGGCGGCAGCGTGACCAGCGCTGCGGCGGTATTGATGGTGACGTTACCGGCCACGGTGCCGACCCTGATCGGTCCGCCGGCGAGCCTCTCGGTTCCGGTGGGTTCCCCCGCGACCTTCAGTGTCATTGCCGGCGGGGCGCCCCCTCTCACCTACCAATGGCGGCAGGGAAATGTGGTCATCGCCAGAGCCACTCAGTCCGCGTTCGCGATCTCCGCCGTGCAGCTGACCGACGGAGGTGGCTATACGGTGACGGTGAGCAACAGTCTCGGCAGTGTCACCAGTGTCCCGGCGGTACTCACCGTGCTAATTCCGGCGAGCGCGCCGGTGATCCAAACCCAACCGGTCAACGTGGGGGTGACGACGGGTGGGAGTGCAACCTTCAGTGTCGCGGCGACGGGCACAAGCCCGCTGAGCTACCAGTGGCGCAAGGACGGCGTGGCCCTGACGGGAGCGACGGGGGCGACGTTGGCGTTGAGCGGTGTGCAGTCGGGCCAGGCCGGAGTCTATTCGGTGGTGGTGAGCAACGGGGCCGGCAGTGTGGCCAGCGCGGGAGCAACCTTGACGGTGAATCCGGTGGTCGTGGCCCCGCGGATCGATGCCGCCCCGACCGGCCGGGTGGCCACGGAGGGGGCAAACTTGACCTTCTCGGTGGTGGCGTCGGGTTCCGCCCCTTTGACCTACCAGTGGTTCAAGGCGGGTGCGGCGATCCCGGGGGCGACGCAGGCGACGCTCTTTCTCGCGAACGTCCAGTTGGCCGACGCCGGTCTCTACACGGTCGTGGTCGGCAATGCCGTCGGCAGCGTGACCAGCCCCTTGGCCACGCTGGTGGTGAATTCCCTGCTGGTCCCGCCGGCGATCACGGTCCCGCCGACTGGCCGCACCGCGGTCGAGGGCAGCGCAGTGACTCTGGAGGTGACGGCGACGGGTTCCGCTCCCTTGGTTTATCAATGGCGGCGCAACGGGGCGATCCTTGTGGGTGCGACGACGGCCGCGTTGACCCTGACCAACCTTTTGGCGGGCGACGCGGGTGACTATACCGTGGTCGTGAGCAACGCGGCGGGCAATGTGGCCAGTGCGCCGGCGGCACTCGTGGTCACGCGCCGGCCCGTCAGCTGGATCAGCAATGTCTCGATCCGGACGACCTTGGGCGCGAATCAACCGCTGATTGTGGGCCTGAGCATGGCGGGTGGGGCGAAGCCGGTCCTGGTGCGGGCGGTGGGACCCGGGCTGGCGGCGGTTGGGGTGGGAGGGGCCATGCCGGACCCGGAACTCGCCCTGTTCGGTGATTCGCAACTCATTGCGGGCAATAACGACTGGGGTGGTGGAACGGACCTCGCGGCGGCCTTTGCCGCGGTGGGTGCCTTTGGGTTGTCACCCGGCAGCCTGGATGCGGCGATTCTCGGACCGGTGGAAGGCGGACGAACCGCGCAGGTTTCGGGCCCGATTGGAGGCGTCGTGCTGGTGGAGGCTTACGACGCTGGGACTGGCGACCTCCCGCGACTGGTGAATGTTTCCGCGCGCAATCGCATCGGGCCCGCGGGGGACCTGCTCATCGCCGGATTCACGCTGACGGGCGACGCGGCCAAAACGATTCTGATCCGCGCGATTGGTCCGACACTCACGGCCTTCGGGGTTCCCGGAGCGCTGGTGGATCCGAAAGTGGAGGTTTATTCAGGAACGGACAAAGTGGCGGAGAACGACGACTGGCCGTCGTCGCTGGCGGCGACGTTCGGGTCCGTGGGTGCCTTTGGATTGAACCCCGGAGGAAAGGACGCGGCCCTCGTGCTGACGTTGGCTCCGGGTGGATACACCGTTCAGGTCAGCGGTGTCGGGGGGGCCTCCGGCGAGACCCTGATTGAGCTCTACGAAGTGCCGGTGCCGTAGCCGCCGGTTCCGGCCCCTGTAGCTGGCCTCGCCGAGGCCGCGACCCCCATAACCTGCACCGCGATCTTCGTCCGACCTCTGGCCCGGATTATTTGGCGACGATGCTGTTCTTGACCTCGGTCACCCCGGTGATCGTGGCGGCGACCCGGGCGGCCTGTTCCTTCTCTTCGACGGTGTTGACGAACCCGCTGAGCTGAACGACGCCCTTGAACGTTTCGACGCTGACGGCGAGAGCCTTGATCAGGAGATCCTTCACAAAGGCCGCCTTCACCTTCACGGTGATGGAAATGTCATCGATGTACTCGCCGGTGCTCTGTTGCGTCGGCGTGGCCGCGCAACCGCCGGTGAAGCAGGCCAGGCCAACA
Organism: Verrucomicrobiota bacterium; assembly: GCA_038328885.1. GTDB lineage: Bacteria > Verrucomicrobiota > Verrucomicrobiia > Limisphaerales > CAIMTB01 > CAIMTB01. Next base: position 4,832 of record JBBQML010000413.1, read on the forward strand.
GGGGTGGTGAAGAGGACGGCAGCGACCACGGGTTTGAGGAATGTTTTCATGGTGGACATAGTAACCATCTCAAAGGGGTTCTTCGTTGTTTTCAGTGGATAACAAAGGAGGCACCGCCTCGCGGTGGTTGGAGTCTGGATGAAGGAGCCATCCCGCAGCGGCGCATACGCGTCGACGTAAGACCCCACGCAGGGTGGGCGTTGATCCCGGGACTGGTGTGCAACGTCTGATCGGGGTGAAAGCCACAGCGACCGCTCCACGAACCCCGGGGGGTGCGGCTTCGAGTTGGCAATTCTCAGCAAAGACAAACACCAGCCAACAAGGCGTCTCC
>JBBQML010000414.1:0-5160 GCA_038328885.1 Verrucomicrobiota bacterium
GAGCAGGCCGAGCAGGGTGGCAGCGACGGAAACCTGGTTTGGGGTGACGGGCGTGCGGACGAGCCAGCGCGAGAGCAGACGCCTGCCGAGGGGGCGGTTGAAGTGCACGTCCACGAAGCCGTCGGACGAACTTGTGAGCGACCGCCACAGGGCTTCTCCCGCGGCGTGGGCGGAGGCGGCATCGGTGACCGAACGGGCCAGGCCCTGGGAGGGCACCGGCGGCAGGGAGTCCAGTCCAGCTTCCCAGCCATCCTCGAGCCGGGCAGTCAGCCCGGCGGGAAGAGGGGCGCCATCGGCCGCTGTGAGGCGTCCGCGGCGACGGACGACCTCCGCGAGGTCGTCGGCCTGGACCAGCAGGCGGGTGTTGGCCACGAGGGCGGGGCCCTCGAGGGCGAGGGGCTCCTGGGTGAAGCGGACCGCGATGCCCAGGGCTTCCGTGCGGGGACATCGGGGGGCTCTCTCGCGGGTCACGATGGTGATGGGGGTGCAACCGGCGCGGTGGGCGGCGACGATCAGTCGATCCAGCAGTGGCAGTGCCACCACCGACAGCCCCGCGGTCGCCGGATCGGCGAAGAGCACTGCAGGGAGGGTGCTGGCAGGTGCTGGGACGGTGATGTTCAAGCGGATGGCGCCTCGGACGGATGCGGCGAACGGGGGTGATAAGATCTCGAGGGGCTGGCAGCAAGTGCGGAGCTGCCAGTTGCCCAGGCTCTCCACCGCTGACAGGCGACTACGAGCCGGTCCAGGGTAGCCGCCGCGGTGACGCGGCGCCATCTGGCCGGTTGAACGTGGAGGATCGAACGCCGGCAGCGGCAGCCGACATGCGAACCGAGGTCGACGAACGTAGTTGAGACCCGGGGATCAGGGCCGGGTCACCACGGCGACGACGAGACAAGGGGGCTTCTTGAACAGGCTGCTAGGGCTGGGTCCTGGGCTGCGGAGCGATCGAGCCGTCCCCGAGGATCCGCTTATCATGGACCGGGCAGCGGAAGACGGGTTGGCCGGCGAGGGTTTCCTGGCGGGCGCCCGGGCTGAGGAACAGGTAGGAAATGTTCAGGGGGCGCAGGTCGGACCAGTTCGTGGTGGCCAGAGGCAGGTGCTGGTTGTCCGCCGGACAGGCCAGGTCGGCCGGACGACGAAGGTGAGGGCCCAGCAGGGCGAAGTTGGTCGGATACAGGCCCTGGTGCTCGGCGGCGTATCGTTGCGTGGCCAGGTGCAGCCTCTGGAGTTGGGCAACGCAGGTGGCCTCCCGCGCCTCGGCTCGTTCCCGTCGGAAGGTGGGGACCGCCAGGGTGAGGAGGAACGCGAACATGGCCAGGCCAACCACGAAACTCACGTAGCCGAGGGTGAGTCCGGCGATCGCCACTCCCTTCCCGCCGTGAGCCGCCGGGTCACGCCGGGCACGGCGAAGGGCCAGATGCCCGAGGATCACAGCGGGGATTCCGGCGATCGGCCCGAGGCAAAGGCTGCCCAGGAGGCCGAGTATCAGGCTGGAAGTCGCGAGGCCCTTGCGAGGCGCCGGCAGCGCGTCGGCCGGGGGGACGTCCATGTCGTGAGCGTGGGTGTCCCGTGGCCGGAAGGCCAGCCTGTCTTGGAGTGGTGACGTGGGTTATGGATTGAGCCCGACCGCATCGAGCATGGCTTCGATCGTGAGCAGCGCGTTCCCCTCGAACCGGTTGTTGACGTACACGTAGGCGGATCGCGGGCTGCCCGCCGCCCGGCGCGCCACGCCGGCGATGAGGTTGGCTCCCGCGTCGCGACCCGTCGGGTAGACTTCGCGGAGGCGGTCATATGGGGCGAACTGGTCGACCGCGGTCTGGTAGTTTCGTCCGGGTCGGAGGAGCAGTCGCGCGGCGGTGAACTCCGGCGAGGTGAACGCACCGGGGAGCGCGAATTGCTCGTCGAGCCCTGGCATGGCGTCCCAGGAGTTGAAGACGTGAGCTGTTCGGTGACGTGCGAGCATCGCGAAGTACTCCGGGTGGAGCAAACCGCGGTTCCTGATCTCCACCCCGTAACGCCAGTCGGTGGGAAGGCGGGCGAGGAACGCGTCGAGCGCCGCGACGAAGTCACGGCCGCGCGGGAAGTCCGCCGGATGGAAGCGCGAGAACTCGAAGATGAGGACGCCGACCTGTTCCCGGATGGGGAGGCACGGCCCGAGGAAAGCCTCGATGAACCGTTCCGCGTTGAGGAACTCCGGGTTTGCCTGGCCGGCGCGGGGGCCGAACCGCGGGAGGTTCGGGAATCGCTTCACGGTGATTTCGTCGGTGACCTTGAAGGTGAAGCGGAACGTCCCGGGCACCTGCTCAACGAGGCCGGCGAGTTGGGCGGGGGAGGGAAACCTGTAGTACGCGGCGTCGACGCATACGGTGGAGAACACCTCGGCGTACTCCGCGAGGCAGAGGCGATCGAAGCGGGTCTCGGCGAACTGTCCGCGGTAGACGTAGCGGTCGCGGGTGTAGAGTTGGCCGAGCCAACCGGGGTACTTCCAGGAGGACGTTCCCACGAAGACATCCTGGAGGGCGAGATTCTGCACGGCGCGCTGCAGTCGCGCGCGGTCGTGGGTGGGGGCCGGGGCGTCGATGGGGGCAAGCTAGGCCGGGCGGCGGTTGACTGGGAATCGCTGATTGAGGGCGGCGGACGCGACGGATGCTTGCCGTGGGTGGGGTGCATCCGGTAGCCAATGCACTTCACCCGCACATGAACGCATTACTCGCTGCTGCAGCCCTTGGGGGCGGGGCCACGCTCTGGCCGTTCGTGGTGCTCGTAGTCGGCATCACGTTCGTCATCGTGGCGATCACCAGGCTGCGGCTGCATGCCTTCATTGCGCTGATCTTTGCCGCCTTCCTCGTGGGATTCCTGGCCGAGCCGTTTTCGCCCGCGGTGCTCGGGAAATTGTCGGCGGGCACGCGGGCTGCGGTGGCCGGGAACCAATGGCTGGCGACGGTGGAACTTACGATGGTGGAGTTCGGGAACACGGCGGCGGCGATTTCGATCTCCATCGGTCTGGCGGCGATGATCGGGATGGCGCTGATGGAGAGCGGGGCGGCCGACAAGGTGGTGCGGCGGTTCCTGGCCGTCTTTGGCGAGCAGCGTGCGGGTGCGGCCCTGCTCTGGAGCACCTACGTATTGTCGATCCCGATCTTCTTCGACACCATGTTCATGCTCATGGTGCCCCTGGCGCGGGCGCTGCGCCTGCGGACGGGGAAGGACTATACCCTCTACCTGCTGTGCATCTGCTGCGGAGGCGTGGTGACCCATTCGCTGACCGTCCCGCACCCGGGGCCCTTGGCGGTGGTCGACAACCTGAAGCTCGATGTCGGGCTTTCGCTGATGTGGGGCATCCTCGGGGGGATCCTCCCCTGTGCGGGCGGGTATTACGTCGCGAAGTGGATCAACGCCCGTGTGGTGGTTCCCCTGCGCGAAACGCGAGGCACGCAACTGTCCGAACTCGAGGGCATCTCGCAGCGGCCGGAGTCGGAGCTGCCTTCGTTCTTCTGGGCGATCCTGCCTGTCCTGCTGCCCATTTTCCTCATCAGCCTGGCCTCCACGATGCTGGTCATCAAGGGCAGCTTCCCCTCGGTGGTGACAGCCCTGGGCGGTCCGGAGAGTTTCGCGGCCTTCAACCGCTGGGTGGCGTTCGTGGGCAACAAGAACATCGCTCTCTTCATCGGCGCCGGGATTGCCTTGTGGGTGCTGGCCCGTCAACGCGGGCTGACCTTCCGGAAGATCGAGGGACTCCTCGGCCCCCCCATCGAGACCGCCGGCGTCATCATCCTCATCACCAGCGCCGGCGGCGCCTTCGGGCTGATGCTTCGCAACGCGGGGGTGGGCGACGCGATCCAGGCTGCGGCGACCGGTTACTCATTGAACCTGATCCTGTTGTCGTGGCTGGTGGCGGTCGTCATCCGGATTGCGCAGGGTTCGGCCACCGTCGCCATGCTGACGACCTCGGCGATGATCTCTCCCATGATGGACCCGGCCGTCGCGGCCTCGCTGCCGTTCCATCCGATGTACGTCTATCTCGCCATCGGGTTCGGAGCCTTTGCCTGCTCGTGGATGAACGACAGCGGGTTCTGGGTGGTGAGCCGCCTGTCGGGCATGACGGAGACCGAGGCGCTGAGGACCTGGACGGTGATGCTGAGCGCGGTCTCGGTGGTTGGGTTGGTGCTGACCTTGCTGGGGTCGAAGCTGGTGCCGCTGGTGTGATCGGTGATCAGCAATCAGTGATCAGGGGTCAGGGGTCAGTACTCCGTTTGCGGAACACCACGAGGTGCTGCCAGGGCAGGTCGCGGCGGGTTTCGACCCAATCCAAGGGGTGGAGATCGGCTTCCTGTCGGATCTGGGCTTCGGTCATCTTGTGGAGTGGCTTGATGGGCACTGACACCTGCTCGCCACGGAACTCCACGAAGGCCACCCGGCCGCCCGGTTTCAATGCACGCACGATGGCAGCGAGCATCTCGTAGGGGTGATCAAACTCGTGGTAGACATCCACCATGAGAGCGAGATCCAGCGCGTCGGCCGGGAGCTTCGGGTCGGTCAAGGTTCCCAGCACACCTATCACGTTGGTGAGGCCACGTTGCTGGCCGTTCCGGGCGAGCAGCGTGAGCATCTCGGGTTGGATATCGACTGCGTAGACACGGCCGGTGGGGCCGACGCGGGCGGCCATCCGCCAGGCGTGATAGCCGGTGCCGGCGCCGATGTCGGCGACCACCTGGCCGGGGCCGAGTCGGAGCATTTCGTGGAGCAGGTCGGGGCGTTCCTCGTCGACCCGTTCCGGCCGTTCCAGCCAGGCGGCGCCCTCATGTCCCATGACGTGGGCGATTTCGCGTCCGAGGAAGAACTTGCCGATCCCATCGCGGCTCGCCGGCCGGAGTTCGTAGCCTGGAGCGGAGGCCGGGAGCGCGGGTGAGGGGGCCGGGGGAGGGGGTTCCACCGCGGTCGCGCAAGCCGCGAAGAGGGCCAGGAGACCGGCGAGCCGGGCAGGGAACCACCGGGGGACATTCCGCACGCACGGAGGCAGCATGGCGACAGGGTGGGCGGACCTGAGTTACTTGGAGGAGGACCTGCGGCTCTTCCTCGCGGGTTTGGCTTCCGCGGGAGGGGTGGCCGGTTTCTCATCGCCTTCCTTCATGGGGACGTCGAGGAGGAACCGATCCAGTT
>JBBQML010000415.1:0-5148 GCA_038328885.1 Verrucomicrobiota bacterium
GTGATCTTCACCGTGCCGCCCTCGGGCGTGGTCAGGGTGAGGGTGTACTGCGCGACCACGGTGGTGACGTCGCGAGTCACGGTCCCGCCGGGGCCCGTGACCTTGACGCTGAACGTTCCCGCCTCCGCGGCGGTCCGGGCGAGGGATGAGCCCGTCGCCCCCGGGAGGTCGACGCGGTTAAGCTGCCACTGGTAGGTGAACGGCCCCGCCCCCGTGACCGTGACTCGAAGACTGAGCGCCGAGCCGTACACCGGTGGGTCGGGCACCACCGCCACGCTGCCGAGGGTTGGCAGCGGCGCGAGAATCAGGTCCACCGGGTTGCTGTCCACGAATCCATAGGGGTTGGAGACCCGGACGGAATACGCGCCGGCATTGGCGGCGGTGACACTCACGAACTCCAGGAGGTCTGCGATGGCGCCTGGGAGATTGGACGCGCCCTTGCGCCACTGGTAGCTGAGCGGTGGCGGACCACTGGCACTCACTCGGAACCGGGCAGTGCCGCCGAGCCCGGTGGTCACCGAGGTGGGCTGTGTGAGGATGGTGGGCGGTGAGCTTCGCTGCAGGGAAAAGGAGCGGAGGCCGATGAGCGGCGCCGGTGGGACGAGTCCACCGCCGGTGTTCACGGAGAAGACCGCGCTCGAACCGGTCCGCGCCCCCGCCGTTTGAGCTGCCTCGAAGGTGGTGCCGGCGGTGGCGTCCCAGGCGCGGACCTGGATAAATGTCCGGCCGCCCGCGGGGACGGTGGCGATCTCACGGGAACTGCCGCTGCTGGTGTCAAAATAGCCGGCGGCCACGCCGGTGCGGAAGGTCACAGAATCCCCGACCGGCGCCAGCGCCGCCTCGGTTGGCCCGGCGTAGAGTCGGGCGCGGTAGCCCGAACCCGCGAGGCGGGTGCTGCCGTCCGTGTCGTGGACCGGGGCGTCGAGGGTGCCGGTGATGCGGTTGACGAAATTCACCGTGCCCTGGCCGAGGGCGGCGAACAGGCCGGACCAGAGCAGGCAAACCGTCAGAATGGACTTCATGGATCTTGGTATCGTCTTGGGGTGGCCTTGGAGCCTGCCCGGTCCCGCGCGCGTCATGCCGAGAACGGCATTGCGTGTGGGCATAGCGGTTCGGGGAACGGGAGTCATGAGAAATGCCATAGAAAACGCTCGCGTTAGGAGGCGGTTCCGGCTATGGCGCGCTGCCTACGCAACGACCCCATCGCCTTGAAGACCCGCTCCTTCGCACTCGGCCTTTTCGCCGCCTTCCTGGCTGATCGGCCCTCGACGAAGCCCGGGGGCAGCAGCCTCTCCAGCACCAGCCGGGGAAACATCCAAACGTTGGAACTCACCCGCTCCAAACCCTGGGTCGCGCTCAGCCTCGGCAACCTCCAACCGGACCACGTCTGGCAGGTCGTCCTGATCGACGAGCAGGGAAGGGCCTTCCCGAACCAGGGCTCGTTCGGTAGCGGCGGCTGTCACTTCTGCGATTTCGAGGTCCCCGAGACGAACCGCCGGGCCAAACTCCGGTTCGTCCTCCAGCGGATGCGCAAGGTCAGCTTCACTGTCGCTCCACCGCCTCCCGAGACTCCATGAACCTTTCCCCCTGGCAATGCGCCCTCCGTGGCGCGGCGGGCTTCGGCGCGGTCAGTGTCATCGTCTATGGAACCGTCGCCTTCGCCGGGCGATGGCTCTACACCACGCTCACCGAGACCGGCGCCTACGCTTTCTGGGCCGCTCTCTACCTCGGCGGCACGCCGGGCGTGCTCGGACGATTGCTGATCCCTGCCGGTCGACGGCGGCGCTTCTCCCTGCTGTTCATGGTCGGCTTTCTCGCGTACGCCCTGGGTTGGGTCGCGGCGTACTTTCCGCTGCGCAACAAGCCCGGCGAACTGCTCGCCTCCCTCCTGGGACCGGCCCTCTTCGCGGTGGTTCTCTGTGCCGGGTATAGACGCACCGCCGCTTGGTGGGCCCTCTCGGCCGTGCTCGCGATCGGGCACGGCGCGGGATACTTTCTGGGGGACCTCCTCAATTCCACGGTGCGCGGCCCCTTCGGCATGGTCCTGTGGGGTGTCGCCCACGGACTGGGGTATGGAGCGGCGATCGGCTGGGCCCTCTGGCGGGTGGGGGCGACCGAGGACGTCCTGGTCCGACCGCTGACGCCCGGAGCCAACCCATGAGCGAATCCCCCACCGTACCCACCCCCGCCCCCGCCCCGCGCGGACCGAATCGGGGGACCAATCTCCAGCCGACCAACCGGTTCGAGGTCCTCACCTGCGAGCCCGATCCGGACTCGGATCTCGACCCGCGCGAGGCCCCGGTCCGGACCACCCAGTTCCTGCGGGATCTCTCGGTCAGCGTCATCAGCCGGAACGACAGCCCGGACATCCCGTTCGAGGTCAGCCTCAACCCCTACCGCGGCTGTGAGCACGGCTGCGTCTACTGCTACGCGCGACCGACGCACGAGTACCTCGGGTTCTCCGCGGGGCTGGACTTCGAGTCGCGAATCCTGGTGAAGGAACGCGCCCCGGAACTGCTCCGTGCCGAACTCTCACGCGCCTCGTGGCAACCGAAATGGATGGCCCTCAGCGGCGTCACGGACGCCTACCAACCCATCGAGAGGAGACTGTGTCTCACCCGGCGCTGCCTGGAGGTGCTGGCGGAGTTCCGTCAGCCGGTGGGGATCATCACGAAGAACGCCTTGGTCGCGCGGGACCTGGATCTGCTGCGGGAGTTGGCCCGTTTCGGCGCGGTGTCTGTTTCGGTCTCCCTGACCACGCTGGATCCCGACCTCCGGCGCATCCTGGAGCCCCGAACCTCACCGCCCGTGGCGCGGTTGGCGGCCATCCAAGCGCTCGCGGAAGCAGGCATCCCCGTGGGCGTCTCGATGGCGCCGCTCATCCCCGCGGTGAACGAACCCGAGATCAACGCAGTGCTCCGGGCAGCCCGGGAGGCCGGCGCGCGCTGGGCAAACTACACGCTCCTGCGGCTGCCGCATGCGGTGAAGCAACTGTTCGTGGACTGGCTGGGCCAGCACTTCCCGGACCGCTCCGCCAAGGTGCTGCACGCGATCGAGGCCGTGCGCGGGGGACGCCTCAACGATCCGCGGTTCGGCGCCCGACTGAGCGGCGATGGCCCCTTCGCAGAACAAACGGCTCAGCTCTTCCACGCACTGCGACGGAGGCACGGCCTGGACGAACGTGCTCCGGAGCCTTCGGGAGCGGCTTTTCGTCGACCGGGGGGACGCCAGTTGGAACTTCTCTGACTACTCCAACGGGGTGACGTCCATGCCGGGGACGTAATAGAGGATCCGGCCGCAGTTCGGACACATCACGATCTCGCGGGCGGCCTGGCAGTTGATCACATCCTGTCGTGCCATCTTCATGTGGCAGCCACCGCACACACCACGTTGGATGTCCACGATGACCTTGTCTCCCTTGCTCTTCAGGATGCGCTCGTAGCGGACGAGGAGGAGCGCATCGATCTCGGCCGCAGCCTGGGCCCGGGTGGCCTCGGCCTCGGCGAGTTGCTTGCCGAGGCGGGTGTCGGCATCGCTGAATGCCTGCAACTGGACATCCGCGTCGGCGCGGGCCTTCCTCAGGACCTCGGCCGCGGCCTTGGTGCCCAACTCGGCCACCTCGGTCCGCTCCATGATGGCGAGCTGCTGGTCATCGAGGCCACGGATCACCTCACGGCACATCTCGATTTCATGACCCAGGGCCTTGTACTCCTCGTTCTTCTTGGTCAGCCACTGCTGGCCCGAATACTTGTCGATCAGGGCCTTCTTGGCCTCGACATCCAGTTCCAGCTTCTTGCGCTCGCTCTCCAGTTGGTGCGCCTGATGCTTGGAACGTTCGAACTCCTGCTCGGCAGCAAGCTTGCGGGCGAGGACCCTGCGCCGCTGCGGTTCGATGTCGGCGACCTCCGTCCGCAGACGAATGAGCCGCCGGTCGCATTCCTGGAGGATCAGCAGCTTCTCGATGGCTTCCAGCATGGGTGCAAAGTCAGGCCGTCAAGCTATGGGCGTGCCGTAAACCAAGTCAACCCGCACGGTCCGCACGGTCCGCTGGAGCTGTCCCTGGCGATCCGGTGAACCCTCCCTCGGTCAGGAAATCAGGTTTCCGCGCCGACCTGTCTACCGCATGATGATCCCCACCATGAGCAGCTTGTTCGATCTGAAGAATGACGTGGCGGTGGTGATCGGAGCCACCGGGGTGCTGGGGGGCGCGATCGCCGAGGGACTGGCCGCCGCCGGAGCCCGGGTCGCCGTCGTCGGACGCAACGCCGAGCGCGGCCAGCAGCGGGTGGAATCGATTCGCTCCGCCGGTGCCGAGGCAGCCTTTTTTGCCGCGGATGCCCTTGACCGCGGGAGCCTGACCGCCGCCGCGACCGCGATTGCGAGTGCTCTCGGAACGCCCACGGTCCTGGTCAATGCCGCCGGTGGCAACGACCCGCGGGTCACCGTCACCGCCGAACGCCCGTTCGAGCAGATCGCCCTGGAGGATTGGCGCGCGAACTTCGACCTGAACCTGGCGGGGGGGGTATTCCTGCCCTGCCAGGTCTTCGGCCCGCTCATGGCACGCGAGGGGCGTGGGAGCATCATCAACATAGGAAGCACCTCGGCCCGCCTCCCGCTCTCCCGGGTGGTCGCCTATTCCGCCTCGAAAGCCGCCGTGCTCAACCTGACGCGATTTCTCGCCCGGGAGTGGGCGGCGGCCGGGGTCCGGGTCAATGCGATCACCCCGGGCTTCTTCCCGGCCGAACAGAACCGGCTTTTGTTGTTCGATGCCGACGGTTCGCCGACACCGCGCGCTCAGGCGATCCTCGGCCACACCCCGATGAAGCGCTTCGGCGAAGCCGCCGAGTTGGTGGGCGCCGCCGTCTTCCTGGCCAGTGCCCGCGCGAGCGGGTTCGTGACCGGAACCGACCTCGTCGTGGACGGCGGTTTCTCGTCTCAGACGATTTGAGTGCGCGCCCCTCGAAGGACCTTCCCCCAGGCAGCCTGATGAAACTCACGGTCTCCGAGATGATGGCCCGCAGCGGTGTGAAGTTCGGCACCAGCGGGGCCCGCGGGCTCGCGGTCGAGATGACCGACGTGGTCTGCTATGCGTACACCAAAGGCTTTCTGCAGTACCTCCGCGGTCGCGGTGAGTTCGGTGGTGCGGGG
>JBBQML010000416.1:0-5147 GCA_038328885.1 Verrucomicrobiota bacterium
AACAAGCTGATCGCCGACGAGGACCAGTGGAAAGAGACCTGGATCGACGACCCGCAGGTGGTGAACCAGCCCATGATGTGCCAGCACTGCGAGAAAGCGCCGTGTGAGAGCGTCTGCCCGGTGAACGCCACCGTGCATGACGAGGAAGGCCTCAACGTGATGGCCTACAACCGTTGCGTGGGTACCCGGTACTGTTCCAACAACTGCGCCTGGAAAGTGCGGCGGTTCAACTTCTTCGATTTCAACAAGCGGCCGATCAACTACGGCGACACCTCGGCCGGGATGGCCGGCGAGCTGTACAAGGGGCCGTTTGGCAAGCGCAACCCGGCGGAGCTCGAGTTGGTCAAGATGGCCAAGAACCCCGAGGTCACCGTCCGCATGCGCGGGGTGATGGAAAAGTGCACCTTCTGCACCCAGCGCATCGAGTCGACCAAGATCGCCCGGAAGGTGAAGGCTGGGGCCAGCGGGGACGTGCAGGTCACGGATGCCGACGGCCTCAAGACGGCCTGCCAGCAGGCCTGTCCGGCGGAGGCGATCGTGTTCGGCAACCAGCTCGAGGCCGCCAGCCAGGTGAACCAGTGGAAGAAGAACCCGCGTGACTACGCGGTCCTCGGCTTCCTCGACAACCAGCCGCGAGTTACCTACCTCGCGAAGATCCGCAACCCCAACCCGAAGATGCCGGATTACCGCGACGTTCCCCTCAGCATCGAGGAGTACAAGCAGATGTACCACGGCGACCCGTTCGCCGAGCATGCCCACGGGGGCGGCCCGGGTGATTCCGCCCACCCCGCGCCGGCGAAGGGGGGAGGTCACTGATGGCTCACGCCGCTCACAGTCACCGGGTGCCGACCTACGTCGTTCCACCCCCGCCGGAACTCGAACGCGAGCCGCTGGTCCACAACCAGCGAACGCCGGCCTGGATCTCGGACAAGATCGCCGGCATCGCCGAGGGGAAGACGCCCCGCTGGTGGTGGATCGCCATGAGCATCAGCGTGGTCGGCATGCTGACGATGTTCAGCATGATCGCCTACCTGATCTCCACGGGCGTGGGGGTTTGGGGCCTGCACCAACCCACCGCGTGGGCCTGGGACATCACCAACTTCGTGTTCTGGATCGGCATCGGCCACGCCGGAACGCTGATCTCCGCAATCCTCTGCCTGCTGCGGCAACGCTGGCGGACCTCGATCAATCGCGCGGCGGAAGCCATGACCCTGTTCGCGGTGGTCTGCGCGGGCATCTTCCCCGTGGTGCATACGGGTCGTGTCTGGTTCGCGCTGATGCCCGGGTATCTGATCCCGTTTCCCAACGCCAACGTGATCTGGCCGCAGTTCCGCTCGCCGCTGCTCTGGGACGTCTTCGCGGTCTCGACCTACGGCACGGTGTCGCTGCTGTTCTGGTACACGGGCCTGATCCCTGACCTCGCCACCATGCGCGATCGCGCGGTGACGAAGCTGAAGAAGTTTCTCTACGGTCTGTTCGCCCTCGGCTGGACCGGCTCGAACCGCCATTGGAGCAACTACGAGAAGGCCTACCTGATTCTCGCGGGCCTGAGCACGCCGCTGGTGCTGTCGGTGCACTCGGTGGTGTCCTTCGACTTCGCCGTCCCCCAGGTCCCTGGCTGGCACACGACGATCTTCCCGCCGTACTTCGTTGCCGGGGCGATTTTCTCCGGCTTCGGCATGGTGCTGACGCTGCTGATCCCGATCCGTGCGATCTGCGGGCTGCAGGATGTGATCACGACCCGGCACATCGAACTGATGTGCAAGGTCATCCTCGGGACGGGCTCGATTGTCGGGTACGCGTACGGGATGGAGTTTTTCATCGCCTGGTACGGTGGGAATCCCTACGAGCTGTACGCCTTCGAGAACCGCGCCTTCGGTCCGTACTGGTGGGCGTACTGGACGATGATCAGCTGCAACGTGATCAGTCCGCACCTGTTCTGGTTCAAGTGGTGCCGGACCCGGATGTGGTTCGTCTTCCTGGTGTCCATCGTGGTGAACATCGGCATGTGGTTCGAGCGGTTTGTGATCATCGTCACCTCACTGCACCGCGACTACCTCCCTTCGAGTTGGGATTACTTCAAGCCGACCTACGTCGACGTCATGACCTTCGTGGGGAGCTTCGGGCTTTTCTGCACGTTGTTCCTGCTGTTCATGCGGTTCCTTCCGATCATTGCGATTGCGGAGGTCAAGGCGGTGACGCCGCAGGCTGATCCGCATCATCCGTTGGGCGGAGCCAGGGTGGGAGGGGCGCACTGATGAGCACCACGGGACGAACTTACGCGCTGGTTGCCGAATTCGACACGCCGGCCGGGGCCCTGCACGCCGCGGAGCGGGTCCGGGACGCGGGTTACAAGCGGTGGGACGTGCATACGCCGTACCCGATCCATGGGCTCGACGGCGCGATGGGATTGCGCGATTCCAAGGTGGGGTGGTTCACGTTCGTGGGTGGCACGACCGGGTTCACGCTGGGCATGCTCATGATCTGGTGGATGGGGAAGGTGGACTACGCCATCCCGGTGGGTGGGAAGCCCCTGTTCAGCCCCATTTTCGCGGCCCCGATCGCGTTCGAGTGCACGATCCTACTGAGTGCGTTTGGCACCCTGTTCGGGATGCTCCTGCTCAACCGGCTGCCGCGGCACTATCACCCGCTTCTCAAGCACCCCCGCTTCCGCAACGTGACCCACGACAAGATCTACCTGGCGATCGAGAGTGCCGATCCGCGCTACTCCGAGACCGAGACCCGGCAGTTGCTGGAGCAGGCCGGCGGCCAACATGTCGAGGCAGTGGAGGACTGACCATGCGCTACTTCCTTGGCCTCTTCCTGGTGACCTGCGTGCTCGTGGTCGCCGTGGCGGGACGTCGTGGCGATGTCACCCGCAGTACCCCCATTGAGATCTGGAACGACATGGACCGGCAACTGAAGCTGCGTCCCCAGGCTACCGCGGGCTTCGACCAGTGGACCGATGGCCGCAGCTCGCGTCCCTGGGTTCAGGGGACGGTGCCGCGACTCGCGCCGATCAAGTTGGGCAATCGCGAGATCCACCGCTTCGAAGACCTGCCGGTCATCACCGGCCGGGAGATTGGCAAGACCAACCACGTGGACGTCAACCCGGTGCCGGTCACGGAGCGGATGATGGCGCGTGGTCGCGAGCGTTTCGGCATCTACTGCGCGCCTTGTCACGGTGGGGCCGGCGACGGCAACGGGGTGGTCAGGAAGCTGGGTCTGGCGACGATTCCCGCACTGACGGACGAAGTCCGGGTCAGGCATCCGGACGGCTACCTCTACCAGGTGATCGTGGCGGGCAGTCCGGCCGGTCTGATGCTGCCGTACGGTGACAAACTGGACATCGAGGACCGTTGGGCCGTGGTGGCCTATGTGCGGGCCCTCCAACTGGCGCGTTTGGGCAAGGTCGAGGACCTGCCGGAGCCGCTGCGTGCCTCGCTCAAGTAACCGAACCCTATGGCTTCCTCCGTTGCTGTCGCCTCCGCTCCTCCCGCCCATGCCGGGGCGGCGCCCTCGCTCGTGCGGCTGCCCTTCCTGCTCGCCGCCGTGGGTGGTGTGGGAGCGCTGATCGGCCTGCTGGTGCCGGGCCTGCAGAAGCAGTTCGCCTTCTCCTGGCTGCTCGCGTTCATGTTCTACACGAGCCTGATGCTGGGGGGCCTGTTCCTGGTCATCCTCCATCACCTGTTCGATGCGCAGTGGTCGGTGCCCATCCGCCGTATCACGGAACATCTGGCCTGCTCGTCGCCGGTCATCGCGGTGCTTTTTCTCCCGATCCTCGGGAACGCGCTCCTCGCCGGACCGGAGAAGGCGATCTTCGCCTGGATGCACGTGGATCCGGCGACCGATCACCCGCTCATGGCGAAGGCGGCCCTGTTCAACAAGCCTGCCTGGGTGGTGGTTTCGCTGGCGATTCTGGCGATCTGGTACGTGCTCACGCACGCGCTGCGTCGAGCCTCTCTCGACCAGGACAAGACGGGATCCCCTTCCTGCACCCAGCGCATGCGACGGCTGTCGGCCCTCGGCATCTTCCTCTTCGCGATCACGCTCACGCTGGGGGCGATCCTCTGGATGAAGTCACTCCAGTGGCAGTGGTTCTCGACCATGTACGGCGTGTACTACTTCGCCGGAAGCGTCTGGCTGACCCTGGCGACGGTCTACGTCGTGGCGCTCTACCTGCAACGGACCGGGCCGCTGGCGAACGTCGTGCAGAAGTCGACGTTCAAGGACAACGGCACGCTGTTCTTCGCCTTCACGGTTTTCTACGCGTACATCGCGTTCTCCCAGTATTTCCTGATCTGGAACGCGAACATCCCGGAGGAGACCTTCTGGTACGTGCTGCGCGAGAGGGGCTCCTGGTGGGGCGTGGGGATGCTGATGATCTTCGGTCATTTCTTCCTGCCGTTCCTCTTGCTCCTCCGCATCGACACCAAGCTGTCGAGCACGGTCATGGTTCCGCTGGCGGCGTGGGCCTGGCTGATGCACTTCTGCGATCTGTCGTTCAACATCATGCCGGTGATGCACCCGGAGGGTTTCGTGGTGCACTGGCTCGACGTCGCGTGCATGGCCTTCATGGGGGGCGCCATGGCGCTGTGGTTCATCCGCAACTTCAACGCCCATGCGCCGTTCCCGCAGAAGGACCCGCGCATGTCGGAGTGTCTGGGGGTCTACCTGCCGCCCTCGAAGCCTGCCGCTGGAGGTGCCCATTGAATACCGACAACGGCTGCTGCAGCCGCTCTACCCTGAACTGGATTGGCGTGGTGGGCGCGTTCGCCGTCATGGCCATTCTCGTGGCGGCGCTCAAGCATTACACCACGGTCCCGTCGGTGAACCTGGCCCGCGCTCTGGAGCGCACCAAAATCGCCGCCGAGATCCGGCTCAAGACCCAGGTGGAGCTCGACACGGCGGGCTGGCTGGACAGGGAGAAGGGCGTGGTCCGGCTCCCCAACCCGGTGGCGACGGCGCTGGCGGTCCAACAGTGGCAGGACCCGGCCAAGGCGCGGGCCGAGTTGCTCGAGCGCGCGGGCAAGGCGTTTTTCGTGCCGCCGCCTCCCCCTCCGCCACCGGAGCCAAAGAGCGACTTCGAATGAACACCCGCTTCCCGGAGCGAGCCCGCACCGCTCCCGCTCTCGTCCTCGCATGAT
>JBBQML010000417.1:0-5145 GCA_038328885.1 Verrucomicrobiota bacterium
GGCGAACTCCATCTGGATGGTGGGCGGGTCGATGGGGATGTAGGGCAGGGCGCCGCGTTCCGCTTTGTCGGCGATGGTTTCCCCAATGAACACGTCCTCGAATCCGGTGATGCCGACGATGTCGCCGGCGTGCGCCTCCTGGATCTCGATGCGTTTCAGGCCCTCGAAGTGGTAGATCATGGTGATCTTGCCATTCGTGGTCTTGCCGTGGCCGTGAAGGCAGCAGGCCGGGTCGCCGACCTTGACCTTGCCCTCGACGATCTTCCCGAAGGCGATACGGCCGAGGTAGTCGGAGTAGTCGAGGTTCGCGACCAGGATCTGGAAGCCCTCGCCAGCCTTTGCCCGCGGAGGCGGGATGTACTTCGTGATGGCCTCGAACAGCGGTTCCATCGTCCCGGTCACGTGGGCCAGGTCGAGCTTGGCATACCCGGCTTTGGCGGAGCAGTACACGAAGGGGAAATCGAGTTGCTCATCGGTCGCCTTCAGCGACACGAAAAGTTCGAAGACGTCGTCCAGCACCTTCTTGGGATTCGCGTTCTCGCGGTCGATTTTGTTGATGACCACGATCGGCTTCGCGCCCGCCTCAAGGGCCTTGCGCAGGACAAACCGGGTCTGGGCCTGGGGGCCCTCGGCCGCATCGACGACCAGCAGGACGCCGTCGATCATGTTCATGATGCGCTCGACCTCGCCGCCGAAGTCGGCGTGGCCGGGGGTGTCCACGATGTTGATGTGGAAATCCTTGTATTTGAACGCGGCGTTCTTGGCCCGGATCGTGATGCCCTTTTCACGTTCCAGGTCCATCGAGTCCATGATGCGCTCCTCCGAAGCCTTGGCTTCGTTGGCGCGGAAGGTGCCGGATTGCTTGAGGAGGCAGTCGACCAGGGTGGTCTTGCCGTGGTCGACGTGGGCGATGATCGCGAGATTGCGGATATGTTGCATGGCTGCCGTTGATATGCCGGATCCCGGGCTGCCTCGCCGGCCAGTTGCGAGGCGGGTGAAAAGCAGGCGGAGACCGACGTCCCGGTTCTTGCCGGGCCGGCGACTGTATCAGGCCGCGGCGTTCGGGCAAGAGCGCTGAATTGTTCCATTCTTGGGGCGGGCAGGCGGGCCGAGGCCCAGGAAGCCGACAGCCCCGCCGCATCAAGGGCATCCGGCACCTGGGTCCGGGCTGAACCGGGACGAAGCCAGAATGGGCTCGGTGGACTCGGCGACTCCGCGCTGGTGGAGGCCGGCCTGGTCTCAGCGACCCTCGCCCGTCCGACCTCGATCCCCGTCGCGACAAGGGGCTTTCCTGGGGTGTCAATTGCTGGGGCTGACCCCCTCATGTGGGACTGACCCCCTCACCCCCTCACGGGCGCCTCGAAAGCCCGGGTTGCCGACGCGAATACCGAAGGAGTTCCCCCAACCGGGTGGCGTCCCCCCACTCCGGGCTTGCGTCACGCGGTTTCCGACATTACGCAAAAGGCGGGTTTTCCCTCGCCGGCGGCGGGCGAATTGGACCGGTCGGGGACCCGGTTGACTATGGACAATAACCCTGCAACTCGACCTTTCAGGCAACGCTTCACGGTTGCCTGTCCGCGCGCCTCAGCCATCACGCTCGTGGGCGACTTCACCCGCTGGCACGAGAATCCCCTGTTCCTTCAGAAGCGGGAGGACGAACTCTGGACGGTGAACGTCGACCTCGCTGTGGGGACGTATCACTTCCGGATCGTCATTGACCAGGAACCCGACACCGGACCGGACGACATCTTCGAGATTCCCGGGCCGGACGGCCAGGCGGAACCCATTCATCGAACGGTTTAAACCGGTTCCGCCGAGGATACGCACCGGGAGATCCCGCCGGGAGACCGCCGATTGCATCGCCCTGCGGTCGGGGGTGCGGACCGCGGGAAGAGAAGAGGGCACATCAGGCAGAGCGCGTGGACCTCCCAGCCGGTCCGATCGCAACACGCGCTGGGCAATGACAATTATTCTTCGCTGGCTGGTGAAGAATAATCGTCACTGCACAACGCGCCGAGGGTCGCTAGGAAAATGGTTCGATCCTGGTCATCCCTGAAGATGGACTCCCGGCGGTCGCCCCGGTTCATGACGTGATAGATCGCGCCCTCGTACTGGATAGGATGCTTGCGAGCCATGCGCGCAGGTTGCCCGGTCGACAAAAACCACCCATAGTGAGAATTGACACCTATTCGGCCGACGGATCAGGGGGTTGACGTGCGCCTCCAGCTGTATAGGTTTCCTATATGGCAACCGCAGTCTACCCTCTGCCCATGGATGCGAATCTCGCTCGCGAGGTGGCGAAAGCCGCCAAGGCAACCGGCCTTTCCCGGGCCGAACTCATGAGGCAGGCCCTCGCATTCGGCCTGCCCACCGTGGTCAAGGCGCTCGCCAAGGCTCCCCGTCGGATCACGGCAGTCGACCCGCTCCCGCCGAGGCAGGCCCGGGCGCTTTACCGGCAGGACGACGACGACGGGCAACAGGTCGGCCGGTTGATTGCGGCCCAGCGCTTCGAGGTGGCCGATTGAAGGCATGGGAAATCCACACCGCCGACATCTTTGGCGAGCATCCGTGCGTTTTGGTCTCCTGCCAGCCACGCCTTGATGCGAAGCCAGAGGTTGTGGTGCTGGGTTGCCGGACCATGCGTCTGGCAAACGAACGCCAACCGCGGGCGAACGAGGTTCTGCTCGACGGAGCCGACGGACTGGATCTGAAGACCCTCTGCCGCTGCGATCTTCTGTTTACGGTGGAGAAGGCCAAGCTGGGCCGACGCCGTGGTGTGGTGACGCCTGCCCGCCGGAAGGAGATTGCCCGAAGGATCATCCAAGGGTTGGCCATCGCCGGATTGTAGGCGAGCCCGCTCGACCTGCGCATTCGCCCAGCATTGAACGTCCTCACCTTCGGTGGTGATGAACGTTTCCACGATGCTGGCGTCGCAGGTGCCGATGCTTGAAGCCGAAAAAGGGGTCAGTCCCGCTAATTGACAGTCAGTGCGACCTTGGAGACGCTGGCGTCCATGGCGCGCAAGCTGAGGGTCGAGTATCCGGGGGCGGTCTACCACGTGATGAGCCGTGGGGACCGGCGGGAGGCGATTTTCGCGGATGATCAGGATCGCGAGCGTTTCCTCGCGACCCTGGGGGAGGCCTGTCGGAAGACCGGTTGGCAGGTGCACGCGCTTTGCCTGATGCTCAACCACTTCCATCTGGTGGTCGAGACGCCGCGGGGGGATCTGGTGGCCGGGATGAAGTGGCTTCTCGGCACGTACACGTCCCGGTTCAACCGGCGGCACCGGCTGTCCGGTCACTTGTTCGGCGGCCGCTACAAGGCGTTGATCGTGGACGGAAGCAGGGATGGGTATCTCAAGACAGTGTGCGATTACGTGCACCTGAACCCAGCCCGTGCAGGCTTGGTGAAGCCGGAGGAGCGGTTGTCGATGTACGTGTGGAGCAGTTGGCCGGAGCTTCTGAAGCCCCCGGCGCAGCGGTGGCCGTGGCTGCGGGTGGACCGGTTGATGGGAGCGTATCGAATACCCAAGGACAGCACGGCGGGGCGGCGACGGTTGGAACAGGCGCTCCAGGAGAGGCGGCGGGCCGAGGACGGGCAGGACTTCACCGCGGTAAGACGGGGTTGGTGCCTGGGCGACGAGCAGTTTCGGCAAGAGTTGCTGGAACAGATGGCCGGGGGGATGGGGGAGCATCACGGCGGGGGAGAGCGGCAGGAAACGGCCGAGGCGGTGGCCGAGCGCATCGTGGCGGAGGAAATGAAACGACTGGGTTGGAGCGAAGAGGACCTTGCAGTTCGGCGCAAGGGAGATGCGGGAAAACGGGAGACAGCCCGAAGGCTGCGTCGGGAGAGTTCGATGACATTGAAGTGGATCGCGCAACGACTGAAGATGGGAAGCGCGAGTATGGTTACCCACTGCCTGCGGCTGCGGACTTGAGGAACTGCCAATTGCCGGGACCGACCCCTTTGCGCATTCACGGGGACTCCGATCAGCGCCGCGAGACCCAGGGGTTGCCCCGGATGTGAAAGCGCAGCAGGCGCCGCGCCCAGGCCTCGGCGTAGTCCACACCGATCCTGGGGCCTCGCGCGATCGTGAAGGGGATCGGGAGATCCGGTTCGGCCAGGAACAGACCGTCGCCCAGCAGGTCCGCCCCGTCGAGGGAACGGTCCACGGACAGCGCCCGGCAGAGAAGGCCGGGGCCCCGGGTGTTCCCGGGAAGGCCGTGGACCGGTTCGAGCGCTCGCAGGAGCACGGCTGATCCGTGGCCTTCCGGTTCCGTCACCACGTTCAGGCAGTGGTGCAGTCCGTAGATGAGATAGACGTAGGCGTGTCCCGGGGGACCGAACATCGAGCGGTTGCGCGGTGTGCATCCCCGGCATGAGTGCGACGCCCGGTCATGGGGCCCGAGGTACGCCTCCGTCTCGACGATGCGCCCGACGAGGCATGTGCAGTCGATGCGCCGCACGATCCATCGGCCCAGGAGTTCCCGGGCGACTTGGACGGTGTCCCGGTCGAAGAACCCCCGGTTCAGCTTGCGGAAGGCGATTGGCACGTCGCCCGGGACTGGTGGTGGTGGTGGTGGCGGATCCACGGGGGGCATCTTGGGCATGGGCGGGTCAGGGCGCGACTGTGACGCTTTTCCTCTCGTGGTCGAGACGCCGCGGGGAGATCTAGTGGCCGGGATGAAGCGGTTCCTCGGCACGTCCACGTCCCGGTTCAACCGGCGGCACCGGCTGTCCGGTCACTTGTTCGGCGGCCGCTACAAGGCGTTGATCGTGGACGGGAGCATTGCGGCGGGGGGGAGCGGCAGGAAACGGCGGAGGCGGTGGCCGAGCGCATCGTGGCGGAGGAGATGAAACGACTGGGTTGGAGCGAGGATGACCTGGCAGTCCGACGCAAGGGAGATGCGGGCAAGCGGGAGACATCCGAAGGCTGCGTCGGGAGAGTTCGATGACGCTGAAGTGGATCGCACAACGACTGAAGATGGGAAGCGCGAGCATGGTCACGCACTGCCTGCGGCTGCGGACTTGAGGAACTGCCAATTACCGGGACTGACCCCTGCAAGGGACGAAGGCTGCGTCGGGAGAGTTCGATGACGCTGAAGTGGATCGCACAACGACTGAAGATGGGAAGCGCGAGCATGG
>JBBQML010000418.1:0-5141 GCA_038328885.1 Verrucomicrobiota bacterium
GTTGCCTGAGTTCGTCGAGGGCCCGTCGCAGCTCATCCGTCAATGTCTTGATACCCAGCGCGAGTCGTTCCAAATCGCCGAGCCGGCTCTCCACTCGTTCGATCCGCTGCTGCCATTCCTGGGGGACCTCGGGATCCAACGCCCATTCCGAAAGGTTTTCGCATTGATTCAGCCACGATTCACCACCTGCCTTGCCGCAAACCGTGAAAAGCCTGGTGCGGAGCTTACTCTTCCGGGCATCCCGCCCGTTGCTTGGAGCACCGTCCCCCCCTTTCTGCCGAAGCAGGTTCATTTCCGTGGAGGCCGGCGGAGCCGAGCGGCAGGGCATTGGAGCTTCGTGGAAGATCTGGTCCCGAACGCACGCATGCAGCACCTCAAGGTTCGGCTGCTGGATTTCGTTGTCAGCGATGGCGACTCTTTCCGTGCCATCCCACGCCACGAAAGCAGTCAGCTTGCAGATCACGTTGGATGCCTTCGACAACTCGATGGCGGCGGCGGAGTGTGGATCTGCGTCCAAGAGAGCCTGGATCCGGGTTTTGATCCAGTGGAGGAACGGGGCGGCGCAGGCCACGGGAGCCGCATTGAACGCAATTTCCACCCGCCCGCCCCGAGCGTCCGTCGCGGTAATCCGGAGTGGTAGGTCCGCAGTGATTCGGGCACTCGCGAGATGGACCTGGCCGGCGTACAGGTTGGGCAAACGGCCTGCCAACTCCCATCCCTCTTCAAGCCCAAGGTCCAGCAGCACCGGGTTTCCAAGGGTGCGACCGAGGGCGGTCACCGCGCCGGCGATGTCGTCGTTGGGGTGAAGCGAGTGAAACGATCCGCCCTGTTGCCGGACGACCGCGAGGAGTAGCGAGTCGTTCAGCGCCACATCGATACCGAAGCAATGGACCGGCAGGTGGTTGGCATCCTTGAGGATTGCGAGGATGCCGCCTTCGTTTCCAACCTGGGCGTCGGTGATCAGCACCACATTCGAGCGGCGCTTTGCCGAGTGCCTGCAAACCAGCGTGAGTACGTGCTTCAGGGCGGGGCCGAGTTTGGTGCCGCCGGCGGTGCCGATTCTCGCCAGGCCGGAAAAGGCGGGGTCCGCGAACAGCTCGGCGGGGGACATCGGCCCCTCGGCGAAGTCCCGCAATCCCGATTCAAAGAACGTGATCATCGCACGATCCCCCGTCCCCAATACGGCGAGACAACCCTGCAGCGCCTCGATTGCCTTCCGCCACTTGAGCCCATTCATGCTCCCGGAGCGGTCCACGAGAAAGTAGACATCTTGAGGTGATGGGTCCCCGGCGACCGTGTCCTCGGGGGCGCGGATCTCCATGAGAGCGTAGGTGTGCGAGCCCCGCTGGCAGGTCCAAGCCCGCGGTGTCACGCGCTCGGCCGGCCGTTCCTGCCACCGCAGGACAAAATCGCGATCCGGAACGTCCGCCTTGTCCGAGAGGCTCACCCGCACCCAACCGTCGGCCGTGGCGAATTCGATTCCGTGGCTGGGTGAAGCCACGCTCCCCGCGGTGATGAATCCAGCCTCGACCCGGCCGTCGACGTGGACAAACGCCGCGTCCTGGTGGTCAGCCTGGATGCGTATGGGCGAAATGCGGGAGGCATCGGGCACTTCGTCGGTGTCGTCCTCGATCCCCTTTCCCCGGTTCGAGCGAAGCAGCGGCTGTCCGGGAATGTACCGGACGCCGGGACAGAATGGGATTTCGACGGCACACCGCCCGGCGGCCCGGCGAAGCGGTTGAAAATACGCCAGTCGTACCTCCAGGAAGTCGCCCGGCTGGACGTTACCCAAGGACAGCGTGAACAGGTTCTCACGCTCCACCTCCACCACAACCGTGCGATAGCCCGCCAGCCGCTTGAGTTGCGCGAGTTCGATGGCCTTCCCCCGCTCTTCGACCTGGGCAACGATGACACGCTCGTCGATTGCCACCTCGCAGCGATAAACGGAGGCATCGCCCGGGAGAGGGAAGAGATACCGACAGTCCAGGGCGCGGATGTTCTCCTGACGGAACACCTGAGTGATGACGACCTCGACGAGACCGCCAGTGACGGTGAACTCGCACTTCACCGCCTTGAGAGGAAGGACGATTCGCTTGGAATCCAGAAGGGCGAAGACGCCTGATGACGTGGCCGCTGATGTGGTCATTGTTGTGTTTTCTCGCTGACGGGGACTTCGGATGTCGTTTGACCGGACCCGGGCTCCAGGAGCTGCCTCAGCTTTGCGATGAGTTCCGGTCGCAGGGGCCGACCTCTTCGCGAGATCAGCATGAGATCGTCGTCCAGCGGCGCGACCGTCCACTGCTGAGGGCTCGCGGAAGTGGCGAAGAAGGGGTCCGCCGGCGGCGGTTCACGCCGCCCTGCGCGATTCGCGACGATGGCAAGCAGCGCGGCCTCAGTCTGCCCGTAGAGTGCGCCATGGATCTTCGCCAAGGGGAGGCCCTGCTCCTGGTAAATCCGAACGGCGAGCAACTGAAGCCGATGCCTCTCGGTGAACGACTTCCCGTATTCGCCACCCGGGGCATCCAGGAGACCGAGGGATCGATAGTAGCGGATCGTGCGCTCCGAGATGACCTCTGCAGCCTGGCCGTTGGCCGGCCGGACATCCTGCTCCCTGCACCAAGCCTGCACCGAACTCGCGAGCTCAAGCAGCGAATAGTTCGGGTCCACACCGGCACTGTGACAGTGTTACAGTGTTGCTGTCAATAGAACTGTTGATATCATTGCCCTCTCCAGGGTGCTGCTGGGCGTCCCATACTTCTGGGCCTACATCATCCAGAAGGTCGTCCTTTTCATCGCTTACGCCCTGTCGCCCTTGCTCATCGGGCTCATGGCCATTCCCGCCCTCCGCTCGGTCGGGAGCCGGTTTCTGCTGAACCTCACCGGGGTCCTCCTCTGGCCGCTGGGCTGGGGTGTGGCCGCCCTCGTCACCCAGGGGATCCTCGACTACATGACCGACCCGTCGGTCAAGTTTCTGGAGCTCAGTGGCGTCGGTTACCGCCTCCAGACCTCGGTCGGCGTCGGAGTCCTCGCCTTCTGGATCGTCTTCAGCACCGTCGCCGCCCCGGCGCTGATCCAGAAGGTCTTTTCCTCCGGCGCCCTCGGTGGGATGGAGATCCTCTCCCACGCCACCGGCGGCTTCCTCCAGACCGCGGCCACCACGGCCGGCGCCGCCGCCGCGGCCGCCGGGACCGGCCTGCCCCTGGTCACCGCCGGCGCCGCCGGCATGGCTGCCGTCTTAAGTGCCGTGTCCACCGCCGCCGGCCACGGCAGCGCCGGGGCCATCATCATCGCCGGCAGTGGCCTCCCTCCCCGCAGCGCCCGCGGCCGCCCCGGTGACGACATCACCGGCGATCACGCCGTCCGGCAACTGCTGGCCAAGAGCCGAAACCACTATTTCTAGAGCCCATGGACCCGAGCCTACGTTCCACCCCCACTCCCAGTCCGGCGGCGACCCCCCAGCCCCGCCGACGGTTCGATCCCACCCAGCTCTTCGCCCAGCGCGACCGGTTGCCCTGGTTTTGGTTTCTCGTTGCCGTGCTCGTCACGGTCTTCGCCGCCTGGGATCGCCAGGCGTTGGTGGCCCACTTCAAGGAGCGCGAGCGCGTGGTCATTATCGATCCGTCCCAGACCTTCTATGTCAGCCCGCTGCTCCACTTCGGAGAGGCCCGGGATCTCCACGTCCAGCAGGCCGAACTCGCCACGTTGGCCTTCCTCCAGCGCAACCCCCGCGACTTCGATCACCCGGATATCCTCAAGCAGATGTTTCTGAAGAAGGCCCTCGCGGGTGCCCTCGACCAGCGCACCAAGGAAGCGCCGGAGTTCCGGGCCAAGAACCTCCACCAGAAGCTCGAGATCGCCAAAGTCGACATCCTCGCCACGCGCGAGGACTCCATCCTGGCAAGTGTCACCGGCCAACTGATCCGCACCGGTGTCTTCCAGGACAAGGCCTTCACCGAGGGGTTGGCGTTCACCCTTCGGCTCAACCTCGTCCGCAACCCCAACATGGCCGCCAACGGCCGATTCCCCACCGCCGTGGCGGAGTTCAAGTATGACGTCTCTCGCTAAACCCATCCTTCCGTTCCTCGCTGCCCTCACCAGTGCCCTGGCCAGCGCCCGCGCGGGCGATCCCATCCAGTCGGTCCCGCTCGATGACGGGATCGTCGTCCAGGTCGGCGTCGCCACCAACCACGTCACCACCCTGAGCTTCCCCGGGCCCATCACCGCCATTGACGGCGCCAATGTGTCCGCCGATCCCAAACTCCCGGGCCTGTTTCAACTCGCCCACACGAAAGGGTCGGAGTTCTTGAGTGTCCGCGCCCTCGAACCGAAAGCCACCGCCAACCTCAATGTCCGCTGGAAGGACCGGACGTACGTGTTCCTGCTCCATGAGGACCCGAAACCGGTCCTGTCCCTGAAGCTGGTCGTAACCACCCCGCCAGTGGCGTTGCCTGCTCCACGACTCTCGACCACCCGGCTCCTCTCCCTCCTGGACAAGGCCAAGGCGTTCCCCCTCCTCAAGCAACAACACCCGCAAGCGGTGGCTGGCGTGGAGGTCCGCACGTTTGCCGGGATCACCAACGACACCGACTATGGCGATTTCGAGATCCGGATCGACGAGGTCTACCGGTTCCCCCAGGAGGATTCCCTCGTCTTCAGGACCACGCTGCGCAACCGGGCGGAGACCGAGCTGCAGGTGGATCCGGGCACCCTCGCCGTGCGCGCCGGCAACCGGGTCTATCCCCAGGCCATCACCGATGCACCCGATGCCATTCCACCAGGAGCCGAAGTCGTGGCCTACCTCGCCATTGCCGGCAGCCCCGAGGGCGGCCGCAACGAGCTCTCGCTTAAGAACAACTTCCGGATCCTGGTCGCCAGGACGTCCCCGGCCCCCGCCCAGCCATGAACCCGCGGACCTTCCTCGCCTTCTTCAAGACCCCCAGCGGCCGGTTCCTGGTCTTCGGTGCCGCCCTCGGTGCGGCGCTGGTCCTCTACGCCTACACCCGGGACCAGGTGGAGGTTCCCACCCTGGTTGGCCCCGGCACCCGAACCAACGACAGGCCTCAGACGGTCGAGACCGTCACCCGGCCGATGGAGCTCTTTCGGCCCCCACCGCCCAAGCCTGAACCCGCCATCGCGAAGCC
>JBBQML010000419.1:0-5133 GCA_038328885.1 Verrucomicrobiota bacterium
GCCAGTTCATCGATCGTCTCCCAACCGGCGTCGGTGGGGCGTTGCAGGCGAAGCAACTGGGGCCCGTCCGTGGTGAATCCCGGCGTCGCATCCCCGAGCGCCAGGGCCCTGTTCCCGTAGGCGGCACGGAACGCCGCCAGATCGCGGGCCACCACCAGATGGTTGGTAGGGCCGAGCCTGGTCCCGGCGGGGAAGGCGTAATCGAGTCCCGTCAGCCGCCAGCCGCCGATCTCCCAGCCGGTGACGGCCGACAGGTTCACGATCTCCACGAACTCGGTGCGCGGCACGGCGGGCGTGTGCAGAATCTCATTCAGGACGATTCGCCGGCGGGCGCGCACGATGACGGTGAAGCTGCGGGCGTCATGCTTCGATCCGTCGAGG
Source organism: Verrucomicrobiota bacterium (assembly GCA_038328885.1). Taxonomy (GTDB): domain Bacteria; phylum Verrucomicrobiota; class Verrucomicrobiia; order Limisphaerales; family CAIMTB01; genus CAIMTB01. Next base: position 382 of record JBBQML010000419.1, read on the forward strand.
GAGCTGTCGGTCACGCGCACGGTGATGCGGTTGGTGCTCGCCCCGACATCCACCCCGATCGGCCAGGAGAAGCCGCCCGTCTGGGGATCGATGCTGGCGCCTGCCGGAGCACCAGGTTCGAACGTGAAGGCCAGCCGCTGGGCCGGCAGGTCGGTGTCGTGCGCGCTGGCGTTGAAGACGAGGGTGGTGCCTTCCTCGACGTCGAAATCCGCCAGTTCACCCAGCACCGGCGGTTCGTTCCGTTCATTCACGACGATGGAGAACGACTGGGTCGCCGCGGGTCCACCCCCGGGTTCGGCCGCGCGGACGATGACATTGAAGGAGCCCGGCCCCGCCGCTTCGGGCGGCGTCCAGGTGAAGCGGCCGGAGGTGGGATCGATCGCGGCCTGCGGCGGAGCAGTGTCGAGCGAGTAGACGATGGACCTCGGGGGAGTGTCGGGATCCCGCGCCACCACATCGACCACCAGCGCGGTGCCCTCGACCACGGTTTGCAGGCCGATCAGGTCGAAGACGGGCACGTTGTCCACCTCGCGGACATTCACCGTGAACGTCCGGGTCGCGGACATCGCCGGTGAGTGGTCGTCAGCCACCTCCACGGTAACCGGGTACGCGCCCGGCCCCTGCGCCTCCGAGGGGCGCCAACTGAACTCGCCGGTGACCGGATGGATTGCCGCTCCCTCGGGAGCGCCGGCCATGAGACTGAACGCGAGCTTCTGCTCCGGCCGGTCCGGGTCCGTCGCGCTCACGCCGAACGTCAACAACTGCCCCTCGTCCACCGACGCGTCCGCGATCGCACCGAGGGAAGGGGGTTGGTTGACCTCGCGGATGGTGAGGGTGACCGGCTTGGTGTCGCTGCGGGCGGGCTGCCCGTCATCCGTGGCCCGCACACTGAACAGGTAGGTCCCGGGCCCATCCGCTTCGGTCGTGGTCCAGGTGAACCGACCGGTGCCGGCGTCGATGGAAGCCTGGGCGGGTGCGCCCAGGAGGCTGAACCGCAGTTGTTGCCCGACGTCGGGATCGGTGGCCCGGGCCTGGAAGGTCACCGTGCCGCCCTCGTCGAGGCCGAGGCTGCCCACCGCCTCCAAGGAGGGTGGGCGGTTGAGCGTGCCGACGACGTTGGGCGCCTCGGGCGTGGGGAAATCCAGGAACACGAACGGTTCCTCGCCGCCGTCGGGGTATCTCCCCTGGCTGACGTTGTTCGATTGCGCGCCGAACAAGACGACATCCACCGGCGTGCCGTCCGGTGCGAACAGGGCCAGCGACTCGCCGTCGGCCGAGAGCCGGAAGTTGGCGTGGAGCTGTCCGTTGGTGGCCTGGGAGGTCTCCTCGTCGGCCCATACCAGCAGGAAGCCGCCGGGCGGGATGACGGTTCCGTTGGGGATGCGGAATTTCGCGGACCGCATCAGATCGTCGGTCAGTGTGAACGCCGAGAGATCGGCCGGGGCGTTCCCCGCGTTGTGGAGTTCGAACCAGTCGTCGGCATCGCCGTCGGCGGGATCGAGCCACGCCCCGGCGTTGCTGGCCATCCACTCGTTGATGAAGACCAGGTGTGCCGGGGCCCCCGGGTTGTTGGGTGAACCGGGCGTGGGCAGGTGGAACAACTGCCGACTGAAGGCGTCGCCCTCCGGGTACGCGCCCCAGGCCTTGCCGGCGGGAAGGTCCCGGTAGTCGAGGTAATCCAGGACCGCGGGGGCGCCGGCCTGGATCCGGACGAGCGCGACGCTCCCCTCGGAGGGGGGCAAGCGGAAGGAGGCGTGCCACTCGCTCGGAGTCGTCTCGCCCGGCTCCCCGTCGCACCAGACGAGCACCCGCTGCTTCGACCCCAGCACGGCCCCGGCCGGGAAGGGCCAGGCCGTGAGGTTGGTGTAGGAAGACGCCAGGTAGAGGCCGGCCAGATCGACCGTGTTGGTTCCCGCGTTGTAGAGTTCCACCCACGGATCCCGATCCCCGAACCGGTCCCCCGGGCCCTCGGAGTTCTGCGGCAACACCTCGTTGAGCCAAAGGTCGGGAAACGCATCCAGTGACGTCAGCAGGCGGTTCGCCGCGCCCGGGGTGGCCCAGGGCGGACTCGCCAGCCCCGAGGCGCCCCAGTTGGCCACCCGACGGTTGTCCTGCCGGGGATCAAGCAACTGCAGGGAGGGCCCCTGTCCGCGCGGAGTGACGGGCCACGGCGCCGCGCTGTCGTACCGCACTTCGTCCACCACGGTGTCGAGGTCGGGGGACGCCCCAGGACGCACGAGACGGAGCCGCTCGCCACCGTTCTGGAGGCTGCCACCGAAGACCCCGACCGGCACGACCGCCGTCCCGCAGGCGGCACGAAACCCCTCCAGATCGGCGGCAATCACCAGGTAGCCTCCACCCCGCAGGAGGGTGCCCGCCGGAAAGACGAAGGAAGCGCCCTCCAACCGCCAACCCGAGAGATCGAAAGCGCCGGTCGATGCGCCGTTGTACAGCTCGATGAACCCAGCCCCCGGGGTGGGCGGATCGTACATGATCTCGTTGATCACCAGGAAATCCTCGGGGCGGAGCGGCTGACCGATGTTCCGTACGGTGATGGTGTCGGTCCCGCCTGGAACCGGCCGCCCCCGAACATCGTAGCCCACCAGTCGGAGCACATTCGTCGGTGCCCCAAGGGGCACCGCCACCGACCAGGTGGTCACCGAGGTCCAGGTGACTGGGAAGTCCACCCCGTTGACCTGTACGCTGGCGACCGCGATGGGGGCGGTGCCGGTGAGGGTGGCCACGTTCCGGTTGGTGCTGAAATCGGCGCCACCGTTGTTGGAGATCGCGAAGGCGGAAACGTCCTCCGAGGCGATTCGCGTCACCAGGTACTGACGTCGCTGGTTGAGGAAAGCCCGGATGCCAGCGACGCGTTCGACGTTGAAGCCGTTGGCGACCAACGCCGCGTAGCGCCCTTCGAGGATGGGCATGAACGCGTCCTCCCGGAGGGGCCCGTTGACCGCGTCCTGGAACGCACGCCAATACATGCGGCGGAACACCGGGGTTTCCCAAAGCCGGTAGGTCGTCGGGTCCACCGCGCCAAAAACATCCGAGGTCGGGCCATCGCTGCCCGAACCGAGCACGAAGTCGATGTCCCAGGGGATGATTTGCCAGCGGCCGCCCTCGGGAAGGTAGAGGTAGGAGTTCTTGCCGCGCCCGTACCCGTAGGCGTCCCAGTTCCCGACCATGTGCTGCAGGGCGAACTCGCGCATCCAGGCCTCGATGTCGGCGAGGCTGCCGACCTGGCTCGCGAAGCCGGCGCCGGGGGTGTTCACGGCCTCCACCAACTGGAAGAGGTTCCGGTAGTCGTTGGCGGATTGGACCACCGCCCGTTTGCGCCAGGCCCAGCGGTACCGGGCGAGCTTGAGGGAGCCATCCACGGTGGTGAATCGCTGGAGCGTCGCATCCCGGCTGAACGGGAAGGAGGTGCCCCCGTCATTGAATTCGAACCAGTCCTCGATCTTGTGCAGGTCCCCGTTCGGGCCCTCGGGAAATCGCCGATCGACGTAGAGGCCGTTGGGTTCCTCGGTGTCCTCGTAGAGCCCCTTGAACGCGCCGTTCTCATAGAACCGCACATGCCGCCGGTGGAGGATCGGCACGCCGAGTTGCTCCCCGATCCAGAACGCCGCCTGCTCACGCTGGGCACTCGCATCGTTGCCCAGGTTCCCGACGGTCACGATGGCGAGATCCCGGGCGCCGAGGAGCCGGTCGTCCTCCGGCAGGGCGAAGAGGTAGTCCCCACCCACGCTGCCACCGTGGAACGGACTCCCTTTCGCCCGCATCTCGGCGTGGTAGATCACCCGCTCGTCGCCGTACACGAACGTGCAGTCCAGGTTGTCGTTGGCCAGCGCCTCGCGGCTGCGGAGGAGGTTGTAATCGGACTGGCGCTGCCAGAACCGGTACATTCCCACGTTCCCGGCTTCGGCGGTCTCCCCCCACCGAACCAGGGCCTCATGCCGGGGGGCTCCCTCCGGAAACACACTGCCCGCCGGGACGGCCCGCCGATCGGTGGCCTCGACCCGGAAGGCCACCAACGTGCCAGCCGAACGGCCGGCCAGCGTTGCGGTGTAAACCCCGTCCGCCGCCACGACGTCCCCGCCCGTGCCGTCATCGCGCATCGCGGCGACGGTCAGGGTCGCGGCCGGGTCGACCCGGGACCGGAGTTGGACGAGGGTCACACCGTCGGGATCACTGACCCGGGCGGTCACCAGGACGGGTTCGTTGGCGCGGGGGACGACCGGGGTGTGCCGGACCGCGAAGATCGCCGGACCGGCATTGGCCACGGCACGACTGTTCCGCGCGCCGGGAGTGCCGCAACTGGCGGGGACTTCGAGGCGACCGAACGCCTCAAGCCCGCTGCCCCGCGTCCGCAGGAGGAACTCAGGCCAACCGCGAATCCAGCGGACCCTGGCCCGGAGGGTGAACGTGGAGTTCACCGGCAGGCTCGGGGTGATCGCGGCGCGGACCCGGTTCACCGCGGTATCGCCGCGACCGGGAGTGATCACCCGAAGGCAGGGCCCGCCCCCGAATCCGTCCTGCGGCGAGAGGCTCGAGGCGCGGTGATTGCCCTGCGCGGTCCAGCCGGCCAGGCCGTTCAGGAACTGACCGTTCGCCACGCGATTCGTGGCGTCCGTCCCGATCACCTCGAGGTTGTCGATCAGGTACTCGCCCGGCCCCTGCGCCACCAGATGGAGCCGGTCCGAGGGAATCCCATCCGCCACGTTGTCCACGCGTCCGGTGAACTCCAGGGAG
>JBBQML010000420.1:0-5133 GCA_038328885.1 Verrucomicrobiota bacterium
TCGGGGGTCGGGGTGGGGGAGGCGGGGGGGGGGGGGGGGGGCCGTGCCCCCGGGGGCGACGCGCAGGCGGATTCCGCCCGAGGCATTGGTGTCGATGCCCAGCACGGCGATGCGATAGGTGGTGCCCCGGGTGGCGTCGAAGGACACGTTGGGCGGGAGGCGATTGGCGGTGTCGTTGGTGGAAGAGGCGACGGCGACGAGGTTGCTGACTCGATCGCCGCGATAGACGGCGAGGACGGCGGGGAAGGAACTGCCAGCGAGGTCGACGAGGACGCGCGAATCAGCCGGGGAGGCCCAGGTCCACCAGACGCTCTGGCCGGCCCCGCCGGTGGTGGCGGGGCGTGGTTCGCGAGGTTCCATCGAGGCGAACTCGTTGGTGCCGGAGGTGAGGCCGCCGGCGCTGAGGAGCTTGAAGGCGTTGGTGAAGCTGTCGTTCAACGGGCGCGGCACGATCGTGTAGGTGACTTCGAAGGTGTTGGTGACACCGACAGGCGGGTCGGACGGTGGCTCGTTGGTGACGGAGGCGAGGTCGGTGCCGATCAGGACGAGGGAGAGGAGCAGCGGGGTGCGGTCGGTGACGAGCGGGGTGAGCAGACTGCCGCGGAAGACGCCGTCATCGGCAGCGTTGTCCGGGGGCGTGCCGGCGTCGTTGAACCGGATGACGTTCGTGCCGGTGCGGCCAGTGATGACGATATTCGTGAAGGCGAGGTAGTTGCTGATCGTGATCGAGATGGTGTTGGTGGTCTCGGTGATCAGCAGCGAGCGGTTGGTGGGGTTGATGGAGTAGGCGAACTGCAGCGCGTTGGTGGGCCCCGGGTCTGGATCCTGGGCCGACGCCGGAATGGAGCAGGCGGCGGCGAGCCACAGGCCGGCCAGAAAACGCCGAAGGGAGAGCATGCCCGGGAGGTTAGGACAGCCGGTCGGCCCCGAACAATCCCAAATGGCTTCCTTTTGTGGTCTTTTGGCTTTCTTCGACGCTCCCGCATGGGCAGTTTTTCAATGACACCCAACCGTCGCCGGGCTCGGCGTCACCCTTTTTTCACCCCTGATGAAGCATCGTATCCGCTGCCTCCTGAGTGTGGGCGCCCTGGTCGTGGCCGGTCTGTGGCCGGTCAATGCAGCGCGGGCCCAGGTCATCGGCTTGTCGCGCGAGGTCTACACGGGCATCCCGGGCAATGACCTGGTGGCCCTGACGAGCGCCCCGGTGTTTCCGGACCGTCCCACCTCCCGGAACGTCCTGACCGTGAGCTTCGAGACCGGGCAGAACGTGGCGGACAACTACGGCCAGCGCATCCGCGGGTTTCTCAACGCACCCCAGACGGGCGAGTACGTCTTCTGGATCGCGAGTGACGACCAGTCGGCGCTCTACCTCAGCACGAGCGAGGATCCCGCGCTCAAGCGGGAGATCGCCTCGGTCAGCGGCGCGACCTCGTTTCGGGGCTGGTTCAGCGAGCCGGGTCAGCAGTCGGCACCCGTGAGACTCGAGGCCGGCCGGCTGTACTATATCGAAGCGTTGATGAAGGAGGGCGGGGGTTCGGATCATCTCTCGGTGAGGTGGCTGCTCCCGTTGGGCGGCATCGAAGGACCGATTCCGGCGGCGAATTTCCTCCCGGTCGGGACCCCGCTTTACCCGCCCCGGGTGACTCGCCAGCCCGCGAGCCTGTCGGTGACCGAGGGTGAGTCCGCGTCGTTCCGGGTCGAAGTCAGCAACGCTGATCCCGTCACGTTTCAGTGGCAGCGGAACAACACGCCGATAGCGGGGGCGAACTCGGCCACGTTCACCCTGCCGCGGGTGAGCCTCGCCGACGACGGCGCGCGGTTTCGATGCACGCTGACCAATCCGCTGGGCTTTGCGCTCTCCGAGGAAGCGGTTCTCACGGTGTTGGCAGACCGGACGCCGCCGGCCCTGGCGAGCGTTTTCAACACGTCGGCGACCAACATCGTGGTGCGCTTCACCGAGCGGGTGGCCACCAACTCCGCCTGGCGGGCGGCGAACTACGTTTTGGACGGCGGTGCGCAAGTCACGGCGGTGGGACCGGGAGGGGATGAGGCCACGGTCGTGCTGAGCACGTCGACGCTGACCGTGGGCAATGTTTACGCGCTCATGGTGACGGGAGTGACCGACCGGGCGGCAACGCCGAACCCGGTCGCGGCCAACACGCGCGCCGACTTCACGGTGCTCGGGTTCAGCCCGGTGGACATCGGGCAGGCGCCGGTCCCGGGCGTGGTTCGGCCGGTGCCGGGAGGGGTGGACATCACGGTGGTCGGGTCCGGCGCCGGGGGCACGAACGATCAGGTGCATTTCAGCCAGCAGACGCGCACGGGTGACTTCGATGTCGAGGTCCGGTTGGAGTCGCTGCAACTCAGCACCCTGTTTGCCCAGGCAGGACTGATGGTGCGGCAGAGCCTGTCCCCGGACAGTCCGTTCGCCGCCGCCCTGGCCACGCCCAGCCTGGCGGGCAGTTTCTTCACCTGGCGGGGCCAGACCGGGGCGGTGGCCGAGATTCGTGGCTCGTGGCCGGTGAACTATCCGGAGACGTGGCTCCGGTTGCGGCGTCAGGGCACCAACTTCACCGGGTTCGGCAGCTTCGATGGCGCCAGTTGGACCCGGCTCGGCTCGGCCGGGATCGGGATGTCGAACACCGTGTACCTCGGTTTGGCGGGGAGCAGTCGTGCCACCAACGTCTCGACGGTGGCCGGGTTCCGCGACTTCCGGGAGCATGCGGACACGGCGTCCGCGGGCTTCTTCCCGGAGTTGGCGGAGCCCCTGGGGCCATCGAGTCGCCGCACCGGTCTGGTCCTGAGCGAGATCATGTATCACCCGGCGGCGCGGACTGATGGGCGGCGCCTGGAGTTCGTCGAGCTGTTCAACGCGGACTCGGTCTTCGTGGACCTGAGCGGGTTCCGGCTGGCCGGGGACGTGGGTTACACGTTCCCGGAGGGGACCCTACTTCCGGCGGGTGCCTTCCTGGTCGTCGCGCAGGCGCCGTCTGATTTGGGTGCGGTCGCGGGTGGGACGGATGCGCTGGGGCCGTGGTCCGGGGGGTTGCCCCGGGAGGGCGGCACGGTGCGGTTGTGGAATCGTTCCGGGGCGGTGCTGCTGGAGGTTACCTATGGGGATGCCGCTCCCTGGCCGGTGGCGGCGGACGGGGCGGGCCATTCCCTGGTGCTCGCCCGGCCCAGCTAGGGCGTGGGGTACCCGCGGGCCTGGGCGGCGATTGAACGCCGGGGGGGCTCGCCTGGGGTCGCTGAGATCCGGTTCGCCGACCCGCGGCGCCGGGTGCGTTTGAACGAGGTCCTGGCGCACACGGACGATCCGGTGCTGGATTTCGTGGAACTCTACAACCACGGGCCGACGGCCGTGGATCTGGGGGGGTGCACCCTGACCGACAACCCGGACCGGGCTGGTTTCCGCATTCCGGTGGGGACGACGCTGCCGGCGGGCGGTTTTCTGGCTTGGGACCAGGCACAACTCGGGTTCGCGATGTCGTCGGCGGGGGAGAGCCTGTGGCTGGTCAACCCCGAGGGTGACCGGGTGTTGGACGCGGTGCGTTTCGGGCCCCAACCGAACGGGGTTTCCAGCGGTCGCGTTCCGGACGGTGGCGAGACGTGGTCGTGGTTGGCGGATGCGACGCCGGGTGGGGCGAACGGCCGGGCCCGGGCGGAGGACATCATTCTCAACGAGATCATGTACCACCCGCTGGCGGGTGGGCAGGGTGAGTTCGTGGAATTGCTGAACCGCGGGTCCTCGCCGGTGGACCTGGCTGGCTGGCGGTTTGTGGACGGGATTGATTTCAGCTTCACCAACACGGTGGTGCTTGCGCCGGGAGCGCACCTGGTGATTGCGGCGGACGCGGCCTATCTCCGGACGGCGTATCCCGGGCTGCCCGCGGACCGGGTGCTGGGCAACTTCGAGGCCAGCCTCTCTGACGGTGGCGAGCGGATCGCCCTGGCCCGCCCGGAGTACCTGATCGACACCAACAACGTCGGCGGCCTGGTGACCAATCGCGTGTTCGTCACGGTGGCGGAGGTCAGCTACCGGGACGGGGGGCGCTGGGGACGCTGGTCGGATGGCGATGGCAGCTCCCTCGAACTGTTTGACCCCCGGGCGGCCGATGGTTTGGCGGCCCAGTGGGGGGACAGCGATGAAACGGGGAAGGGGGAGTGGACGACCGTGGATTTCACCGGGCGGCTGGAGTTGGGCACGGGTGCGGCCAGCGAACTGCAGATCATGCTGCTCGGTCGGGGGGAGTGCCTGCTGGACGACGTCCAGGTCCTCGATGCCGGGGGGGCTTCCCTGGTGGCGAACGGGTCGTTCGAGGGCGGGTTGGACGGCTGGGTTTCCCAGGGCAATCACGTGGCCTCCGGCCTTGGGGCGGAGGGGTACCAGAGCCGGCAGAGCCTGCACCTGCGGGCGAGTGCGGGTGGGGACAACGGTGCCAACCGGATCAAGACCGTGCTGAACGGGGGTGCGCTCGGGGAGGGCACCTTCGCCACGATTCGCGCGCGGGTGCGGTGGCTGCGGGGGCATCCCGATCTGCTGCTGCGGCTGAAGGGGAATTACCTCGAGACGGTGGCGCATTTGCCGGTGCCGTTGAACCTGGGAACCCCGGGCGCGAGGAACAGCCGGTACCTGACCAATGCCGGACCCGCCATCACCGAAGTGGCGCATTTCCCGGTGGTGCCGGCGGCGCTCGAGCCGGTGCGGGTCACTGCCCGGGTCGAGGACCCCGACGGCATCCGCTCCCTGAAGCTGATGTTCCGCTACGATCCCTCCGTCTCGGCCCGCGAGTTGGATCTCCGGGATGACGGCCGGGAGGGCGATGTGGTGGCCGGCGACGGCATCCACACGGCGGTCATTCCCGGACAGTCGGCTGGTGTCCTGGCGGCGTTCTGGATCGAGGCCACGGACGGGGCGCCCGTGGGTGCGCGGGCAACCTTCCCGGCGGATCCGACCCTGGGGGAATGCCTGGTGCGCTTCGGGGATGACATTCCCGCCGGAAGTTTCGGCACCTACCGCCTGTGGATGACCCAGCGCCAGACCGATACCTGGACGGAGCGGGAGGCGATGAGCAACGAGGCTCTCGACGGCACGATCGTGTACGGGACCCATCGGGCCATCTACAACGGCGG
>JBBQML010000421.1:0-5131 GCA_038328885.1 Verrucomicrobiota bacterium
TGTTCTTCACCGCGTACGCCCCCGCCACGCCGCCGCCGACCACCTTCACGAGTTCCCCCGCCCAGGGTGACAGCGACGTCGCCGTCAGCCGCGAAACCGTGATCCGGTTCTCCGCCCCGTTGGCCGCCAACACCGTCCTCAACAGCAGCCAGATCTTCGCCGCCTATGGTGGCCGCCGCATCCTCGGCCGCCTGGAACTCGCCAACGACCGCCGCGCCGCCACCCTGTTCCATCTCGAACCGCTCCCCGGGAGCGCCCGCGTCCGAGTCACCCTTGTCGGCGACTCCCTTCTGGATGAACGGGGCAAGCCGGTCGATGCCGATCAGGACGGCGCCTACGGCGGCACCGGGTTCATTGACTTCGACACCGTCAGCCTGACCCCCCTGCCCGCCACCGCCGTCTACGGCCGGATCTTCGCCTCGGAACTCCAGTCCGTCCCCGGTCGTCCCAACGAGTTCGTCAATGTCCCTCTCGGAGGCGTGACCCTCACCGTGGACGGCCAGGAGGAATCGCTGCGAACGGTGACCGACTCGCTCGGTAATTTCCGTCTGGACCCCGTCCCCGCCGGACCCTTCTTCGTCCACATCGACGGCCGGACCGTGCTCGACCCGGCTCGTGGCCTCCGCTACCCGGACTTGGCCTACTACCCCAACGTGGGAAAGAAATGGGAGGGCCGCGCGGGCGAGGAGGTGCTCCTCGAATCCATCTTCCTGCCCCTGATCCCCAAGGACACCCTCAAGCCGGTCAACCCCAACGGCGTCACCTCCCTGAGCTTCACGCCGGAGTTCGTCGCGCTCCACCCCCAGTTCGACGGCGTGGGCATCCAGGTCCCCCCAGGGGCGCTCTACAGCGAGAACGGCACCCGCGGCGGGAAAGTCGGCATCGCCCCCGTGGCGCCTGACCGCCTCCCCGGCCCCCTGCCCCTCGGCCTCGATATCCAGGACGTCATCACCATCCAGACTGATGGCGGACAGAACTTCGCCGAACCGGTTCCCGCCTGCTTCCCGAATCTCCCGGATTCGACCACCCGACTCCCCCTCCCCCCCGGCGCCAAGAGTGCCCTCTGGAGTTTCAACCACGACACCGGCCGCTTCGAAATCGTCGGCTCCGCCACCGTCTCCGCCGACGGCCGTCTCGTTTGCACCGACCCCGGCGTCGGGATCATCGCCCCGGGTTGGCACGGCACCCGCGAAGGGACTTCGGGCTCCGGCGGACCGATCGGCAGTGGACCAGAGGGGGGACCCGGAGCCGGTCCGAGCGGACCTGGCGGACCTGGCGGACCCGGTGGCCCAGGCCCCGGCGGCCCAGGCCCCGGCGGTCCCGGCCCCACCGGTCCCGGCCCCACCGGCCCGGGCCCCAGTGGTCCAGGCCCCAGTGGACCGGGACCGGGCGGCGCGCCCAGCGGACCCGGCAGCGGCGGCGATGGGCCGGGCGCGGGCCCCGGACCCGGCGACGGACCGCCGCCGGGCGGCCCGGATGATGGCGGCCCCACGGGCGGCCCGGATAGCGGTCCCGGTGGAGAAGGCCCCGGCGCCGGTCCGGATGGCGGCCCCGGTGGCGGTCCGGATGGCGGCCCCGCTGGAGAAGGCCCGGGCGATGGTACTGACAAGCCCAGGGACGGCGGCGGCGACGACCAGGACGATGCCGGCGGCGGCGGCGGCGGCGACGAGGACCCGGCGGACGGCGATTGCCCTCCCCGTGATTTCTACGGCAAACCCATCCGGCTCTTCTCCGGAGAGGAGAACCACCAGGTCGAGGACCTCCGGATCAAGGGACGCGGACTGGATTTTGTCTGGACCCGCACCTACCGCTCCCGGACGGGCACCTACACGCGGATGGGCCAGAACTGGGACCATTCGTATGACGTCCTCCTCTACCAGGCCGGGGCTGACCTCGTCCTCTGCGACGGCGCCGGGCGCCGTGACATCTATCGTCTTCAACCCGACGGATCGTTCCGGCGGGACGAGTTCTTCCGCCGCATCGAGGTCGAATCCGACGGCACCCTGACGGTCGCTTTCGCGAACCTTGGAAAATGGAATTTCCACCCCTTCCTCGGCGATACCCGTGACGGCCGCCTGCGCCAATCCACCGATCGCAACGGCAACCGCCTGCAGTTCCAGTACGACCCGTTCGGACGCCTGACGAACGTCATCGACACCCTCAGCCGGTCGATCGCGGTCGGCTATGACACCAATGGCCACCTCGCCTCCGTCACCGACTTCACGGGGCGCAGGATCTCCTATACCTACTACGGAGAGGACGAACCGGGCGGGTCGTTCGGCGACCTGAAGTCCGTCACGACCCCGGCGGTCACCGTGGCCACCGCCGGCAACACCTTCCCCGCCGGGCGAACGACCCTCTACACCTACTCCACAGGGTTCGCCGACGAACGGCTCAACCACAACCTGCTGACCCTCACGGACCCCAAGGGCCAGACGATCCTCCGCAACACCTACGCCAGCACCACCGACCCAGCGGATCTCCTCTTCGACCGCGTGTTGCGCCAGTCGTGGGGTCGAACCAACGAGGTCACTGACTTTGTCTATGTTGGACTCCTTCCTTCCGCGGACAACGAATTCGCCACGATCAAGACCATCGTGAACGATCGCGTCGGGAACGTGAGCGAGACCTTATTCGACACCGCCAACCGCCTGGTCCTGCGGCGCGTGTTCACCGGCCGCGCCGATCCCCAGCAGCCCACCACGGACCTCGCCAACCGCCCGGTCAACAAACTGCGTGCCGACGACCCCGATGTCTTCGAGAGCCGGTACCGCTACAACAACGACGCCCAGATCACCCTCGAGATCCGTCCGAACGGGAACCGGATCGAATCGGTTTACGAATCGGATCTCAATCCCCTCGCCGATGCGGAGGTCCGCGGCAATCTGAGAGTCCGCCGGACCTACCCCGGGAGCCACCTTCCGGCGGGAGATCAACCGTTCCTCGAGGAGCAGTTCGAATACGCCTCCGGAGGCGGTGCCGGTGGCGGATGCTGCGGTGGTGCGGATTTCCTGACCCGTTACGTGGACCCCCGCGGCCATGAGGTCCGCCACCGCTACGACGCCCGAGGCAACCGCACGAACACCATCGAGCGCATCGCCAATGTCGTCCGCGACTACGAATACAATCTGTTCGGCCAGGTGACCGCCCGGGTCCATCCCGACAACGGGAGCGGCAGCCGACGGCGTGACACGATGACCTATCATGCCTCGGGCGCCCAGGCGGGTTACCGCGCTTCCACGACGATCGATGCCGCGAATCTCACGCTGAGAACGTCCTACGATTACGACGCGGTCGGAAACCTGACCCGCACCACCGATACCCAGGGCCGTGCCGTCCAGGTGACTTACAATGAAATGGATCAGCCGGTCCGCAAGACTTCCCGCGAAGTCGTCACCGGCTCGGGCCTCAGGTATCTCACCGAATACTCCTACGACGCCAACAACAACGTCGTGCGAGTGGATGTCTCCAACCAGGACGACGTCGGAACGGTCGCGTCCAACCCCACCCTCAGCAAAGCCTTCGGCTACGGCATCCTCGACGAGGTGCTCAGCGTCACCGCCGAGGTCGACGCCGGCCGCAGCATCATCGTCGAGTACGAATACGACGCGAACCGCAACCGGACCCTGGTCCGCGGTGGCGAGGCCACCCGCGGCGCTCAACCCAATGCCGTGGTCGCCACGAGTTACGACGAACGCGACCTGGTCTACCGTGTGACCCGAGGGCCCGACGCCCCGGAGCAATCCACCACCCAGACGGACTACGATCGGAACGGCAATGCCCGCCAGCTCTGGCAGGGGCTCGAGAGCACCCCCCACCTCACCCGGTTCGTCCAGGATGGCTTTGATCGCCTGGTGACCGAAATCGATGCCCTCGGCAACACCACGACCCATCGCTACGATGCCTCCGGCAATACCGTGTTGAGCCGTGTCGACGGAGAACTCGAGGATCTGGAAGGCGGAATCAACAACGTCCGTCTCAGTGAGGTGGCGTTCGAATACGACGCCATGAACCGGCGGATCCGGACCGACGCAGCCTTCTTTCTCTCCGCCAACGGGGCGCCGATCACTGGCGGGCACTCGGTCAGCGAGGCGGTCTACAGCCCCGATTCCAAACTCCTTCAGAGCCGCAACGCCAACGGTCATAGCGCGCGGCATTCCTATGATACGGCGAGCCGCCTCGCCCAGACGACCGACGACAAGGGGAACACCGTCAGCTTCACCTACGACGCGAGCGCGAACATCGTCCGTGTCACGGAGGTCGACAAGTCGGACCTGGGCGCGCCCGACCGGGTGGTCGTCACCGCCCAGACCTACGACAACCTGGACCGCGTCGTGAGCACCACCGACAGCCTCGGGAACACCAGGACGTCCGCCTACGATTCCCGGCACAACGTGATCCGCCGAACCGATCCCCGCGGCAATGTCAGCCGCTTCACCTGCGACGGCCTGAACCGCCTCGTGCAAAGCGAACAGGTGCTCACCGCCACCGGCGAAGGCACCGGAACCGTCGTCGGGTCCGTCATCCTGCAAACCCTCTGGGACGACAACTCCCGGATTGTGAGCCGCGTGGACGGCAACGGGCATGCCACCCGCTATGGCTACGATCCCCTCGACCGACAGGTCACGACCCTGCGCGCCGACGGCACCTCGCACCGCTCCGAGTACGACGTCTTCGGCAATCTCGTCCGCCTGGTGGACGCCAACGGCACCGTGACCGTACGCAGTTACGATCTGCTCCACCGCCTGGTCCGGGTGGAGTTCACCCCGGGCGCCGGCGTCGCGCGGGACACCACCTTCGAGGAGTACCGGTACGACGGCCTGTCCCGACTCGTTTCCGCCAAGGATGATGATTCCCACGTCGTCCGAGCCTATGACTCCCTCTCACATGTCGTCGCCGAGTCCGTCGATGGCACCACCAGCGGCGTGTTGTTCGACGCGGTCGGCAACAAGATCCTGAACCTCTATCCTTCCGGACAGATCATCACCAATCGCTTCGACGAAGCGGAACGCCTGGTTTCCGTGACCGACGACACCGGCGAGATCGGAAGTTATGCGTACCAGGGAGCCTTGATGCTGGAGCAGAAGCTCCTCGGCAACGGCATCCGCGCCAGCTACGCCTACGATGGACT
>JBBQML010000422.1:0-5123 GCA_038328885.1 Verrucomicrobiota bacterium
CCTGGAAGCGGAAGGTGAGCCGCTTGTGGTCGAAGCCGAGCAGGTGCAGGAGAGTCGCCTGCAGGTCGTGGACATGGACTTTGTCCTGGATGACGCCGAATCCCAGTTCATCCGTCTCGCCATAGGTGATCCCGCGCTTCACACCCCCGCCGGCCAGGAACATCGAATAGCAGTCCGGGTAGTGGTCTCGGCCCAGGATGGCAGAAGCCGCGGTTCGCCCCTCACGGAACGGGGTGCGCCCGAATTCTCCGCCCCAGAGGACGAGCGTGTCGTCGAGGAGACCGCGCTGGCGGAGGTCCTCGAGGAGGGCGGCGACCGGCCGGTCCGTCCGGCTCATCTTCTCGGTGAGCCCGTTGCGGATGTCCTCACCGGGCCCGGTGCCATGGAAGTCCCAGCCCCAGTCGAAGAGTTGCACGAAGCGGACGCCTTTTTCCACGAGGCGGCGGGCGAGGAGGCAGTTGTTGGCGAAACTCGCCTCTCCCGGTGTCGCGCCATAAGCCTCGAGCGTTCCGACCGACTCACGCGCGATGTCCATGACCTCGGGCACGCTGGCCTGCATGCGGAAGGCGAGTTCGTATTGGGCGATCCGGGTGGTGGTCTCCGGATCGCCCAACTCGGCTTCCTGCAGCTCATTCAGGCGTCGGAGGCTGTCGAGCGTGCGTCGTCGCATCGCCCGATCCATGCCGGGGGGATCGGAGGCATAGAGGACCGGATCGCCCTTTGAGCGGCACTGCACGCCCTGGAAGACGGACGGCAGGAACCCGGTGCCCCAGCAACTCTGCCCGCCGCTGGGCTGCACCCCGTTGGAGATCAGGACCACGAACCCCGGGAGATCGCTGTTCTCCGAGCCTAGTCCGTAAGTGACCCAGGAGCCCAGGCTGGGGCGTCCCTGGCGGGGTGAGCCGGTGTAGAGCAGGAGTTCGGCCGGGGTGTGGTTGAACTGGTCGGTGTTCATCGACCGGATCACGCACAGTTCGTCGGCAACCCGGTGGAAATTCGGCACCGCATCCGACATCCAGGTCCCACCCTGGCCGTGCTGGCTGAAGGTGCGGGGGGTGCCCATCAACTTCGGGGTGCCCCCGGTAAAGGCGAAGCGCCGGCCCTTCGTGAACTCGTCCGGACAAGGCTGGCCGTCGCGTTTCACCAACTCGGGCTTGTAGTCGAACAGGTCAAGGTGGGGAGGTCCGCCCGACATGTGGAGGTAGATCACCCGCCGGGCGCGGGGGGGGTGGTGCGGGGGGCGTGGCGCCAGTGGGTTGTCCGCGGTTCGGGCGCGCGCGGTTCCTTCGCGCAGCAGGCTTTGGAGGGCGATGGCGCCCAGGCTGAACTGGCCGGCGCTCTGCAAGAACTGGCGGCGGGTCTGGTGTTGCAGGCGGGTGCTGAGGTGCGGGTTCATGGCGGGGAGACGGAAAGGCTGGGTGACAGTCTGCGGGCGTCGGGAGCCCGCTCAGCGTTTCATCAGGGTTTCGTCGAGGTTCAGGAGGACGTTCGCGACCGTCGTCCACGCGGCAATCTCCACCGTCTCCTCGCCGCCGCCCGGCGCTCCCGCCAGCGCGCGGGCACGGGCGGGGTCTTGGATCAGCGTGGCGCGCATCTCCGCCACCAGGCCGGCGAACTCGCTCTGTTCGGCGGCGGACGGCGACCGGGAGAGCACTCGGCGGTAGCCTTCCTCGAGACGTTCCACCGGGGACGCGCCCGCACGGATCATCCGGCGGGCGAGGGCTTGGGCGGCCTCGACGAAGACCGGGTCGTTGAGGGTCACCAGGGCTTGCAGCGGCGTGTTGGAGCGGTTCCGGCGCAGGGTACAGACCTCGCGGCTGGGGGCGTCGAAGGTCGCCATGGAGGGGTAGGGACTCGTGCGACGCCATTCGGTGTAGAGGCCGCGGCGGTAGCGGTCCTCGCCGGGGCTGGTCTGCCAGTCGAGGTTGCCTCCGAAGGCGGCCCGGAGGTCCAGGTTCGGGCGGGGTGGTCGCACCGAGGCGCCGCCGAGCCGGGGGCTGAGGAGCCCGGCCACCGCGAGCGCCTGGTCACGCACGGTCTCCGCGCCAAGCCGGAACCGCGGACCCCGGGACACGAGTCGATTGTCGGGGTCCTTTTCCAGGGCCTCGGGAGTCACACGCGAGTCCTGGCGGTAGGCCGCGGTAGTGACCAGCAATTTCAGGAACCGCTTGAGGTCCCATTGCAGTGCGACCAATTCGGTGGCGAGCCAGTCGAGCAACTCCTGGTTCACGGGCGGATCCCCCTGGGAACCGAACTCTTCGCTGGTCCGCACGATGCCATGTCCAAAGATTTGCTCCCAGAACCGGTTGGCGATGACGCGTGAGGTGAGCGGGTTCTCCTCGCTGACGAGCCAGCGGGCCAAGGTAAGTCGGTTCATCGGGGCGCCCGCGGGCAGGGCATGCCAGGCGGCGGGGACACCTTCCGTCACCTCGTCCCCGGTGGTGAGGAAGTTCCCGCGCAACTGGACCCGCGTGGTGCGGCGGTCTTTGGCCGACACCTCCCGCACGACCGGGACGGTCAAAGGCTTGAGGGAATCGCGTTCCCGCTCCAAGGCGGCGAAGCGCTCGCGCACGTGGCGCAGGCCAGGCGCCACGTGCCGGACAAAATGGTCCACGATCCGGTCGCGCTGGGCGGTTTCCCGGCGGGCCGGCTCCGTGGCGAGCGCCGCGCGGACCGCCGGTGGCGTGTCCACGTGCTCGGCGCTGTGGCCGTCGCCGGTCACGGTCAGGCGGAAACGGCCGAGGAGCTGCTTCGCGGCGCCGGCCTGATGGGCCACGGTCACCGAGAGAGTGGCTCCCCGGGGCACGGTGACCGGATTCGCGGTGGCCAGCAGCAGTTCGTGATCGCTTCCGGTCGCCCCGCCTACCGCCCAACCCTTCTCCCCGCGCTTCCGATAACGCACGGAGCGCGGCGAGTCGGTCGCCACCAGCGCCTCGTCGAGGGTTTCCTCGTTGAAATCCGACGAGGCATTCACGAAGTCCACCTCGCGGGGGCCGTTGAGATCGAACGCGACCTCCGCCTTGGGCGCGCCATTCCCGGACTTCTCCCACACGGGATGCCGCTGTTCGTCGAGCGCCACAACGCGGAAGCCTTCAAGGCGGGCAGTGGCCTGCGCGCCGTTCCAAACCACCACCCGTTCGACGGGCCGTGTCGCCCCGAGATCAACCTCCCACCAAGGGCTTTCCTCCTCGCGGGTCAGCGCCAGGGACTCGCCAGCGGGCACGCCGTTCGTCCGGCCGTCGATCGCACGACCAGCCGCGGCCGGGCCCGCCACGCTGCTTTGGGTCGCGCTGCCGGAGGGTGCGACGTTCTCCCCGCTGCTGAAGACTTGGACCTCGGCGAGCTGCAGGGTGCCGCGGCGCGGGAGTTCGATCCGGAGGAACCGGGTCAGGGGACCCGCCTGGTTGGGCACCGGGAGGATGCGCGCGCGGACCTGGCGGACGCGGAAGTTGCCGGCGAGTCCCGGGCCGCGGCCCTCCAATGCGTCGTGGGTGAGCGCCTCCAGGCGAAGTCCCGTCAGGGTGGTCTCCTGGTCGATGGGCAACTCCACGGTATAGGTATCGCTCAACAGGTTGGTCCCGGGCGTGGTGACCAGCAGGCTCTGGTCCTCGAGCAACTCGAACCGCGCGCCGCTCTCCGACCGGAAGGAAGACGGCCGGGGCGCCTGCCAGGAAAGGCGTGCCGGGAAAATGCGGGCCCAGTCGTCGGCCGCCTGGGTGAGGTCGGGTGTGGCGGACTGGAACCGGGTCTCCATTGTCGCGAGTTCGCGGCTCAGCCGGCTGCGCGCTTCCCGGGTCTCAACGGAATCGAACTCCAACAGGGGTGCTTCATCGGGCCGGTCCGCATCGGCGGTGCTGTTGAGGAACGCGAACACCTGGAAGTACTCCTTTTGGGAGATTGGGTCGTACTTGTGCGTGTGGCATTGGGCACAGGCCATCGACGTGCCCATCCAGACGGCGAAGGTGGTGTTGACGCGGTCCACGACGGCCACGTTGCGGAACTCCTCGTCGCTGGTGCCGCCCTCGCTGTTGGTCATTGTGTTGCGATGGAAGGCCGTGGCTTTCAGTTGTTCCTCGGTCGGCTCGGGCAGGAGGTCACCGGCCAACTGCTCGAGGGTGAACCGGTCGAAGGGTAGGTTCTCGTTGAAGGCGTTGATGACGTAGTCGCGGTAGGGCCAGATCGTCCGTGGCGGATCGTCGGCATACCCGGCCGAGTCGGCGTAACGGGCGAGGTCGAGCCACATCCGGGCCCAGTGCTCCCCGTAGGCGGTCTGGGCCAACAGCCGGTCGACGTATCGCTCGTAGGCGTCCGGTGCCGGGTCTTGCAGCAGCCGCTCCAATTCGGTCGGGGTCGGGGGTAGCCCCGTTAGATCCAGGGCGACGCGACGCGCCAGGGTGGCTCGGCCCGCCTCGGGCTGGGGTGACAGACTCTCACGCTCGAGTCGGGCCAGGACGAAACGGTCGATGGAATTTCGCGCCCAGCCGGGTCGGCTGACCAGAGGCGGCGGCGGGCGCACCGGGCGTTCGTAGGACCAGTGGTTCGAGAAGCGGGCGCCGTCGGCAATCCACCGCCGGACGAGTTCAATCTGCCCGGCGGAGAGTCGCTTTCCGCTCTCCCTCGGCGGCATCACCTCGTCGACGTCGTCGGTGAGCAACCGCTTCAGGAGCTCGCTGGTCTTGGAATCCCCGGGGACCACGGCGGCCCGTCCGCCGAGGTCCTGTCGCTGCCCGGCCTGGGTATCGAGCCGCAGCCCGCCCAGCCGCTTGGGCCCGCCCTTGCGTTCGTCGGCGTCGGGACCGTGGCAGAAGAAGCAGTTCTGGGAGAGGATCGGACGAATGTCCCGGTTGAAGTCGACGTTTCCGGCAGTGGCCACGGTTCCGGTGGTGGCGGGTTCCTCGGCGGCCACGGACCGGGCGGCAAGAGCCAGGACACCGAGGGCCAGCAGGGTGAGGAGGCCCGTCGCGAAGGGCAGGCCCGGTCCTCGGCGGGCGAGGCTGCCGGGTGCGGGTGGCGTCGTCCCGGTCGGGTCGGTATCGAGGGCAAAGTTCACGAGAGAGGCGCGTGGTGGAACCGGGTTCTGAGCTTAACTTGGGGAGCATGGGTGCGGAGACGTCGATTGACAA
>JBBQML010000423.1:0-5116 GCA_038328885.1 Verrucomicrobiota bacterium
GAACCCCCGACGGCCTTCTGCTGTCGCCCCGGGATTGGCTGCCCACGGTCTCGACTGGCCGTTCGCCGCGCCCCCGCTACTCTCCCCCCGCATGATCCGCCTCCGCCTCGCCGCCGCCATCCTTGCCAGCCTGGCGCTCAGCCTCCTGCCCGGGCCCACCGCCGCGGCCGCCGCTGCGCCGGACTGGCCTCAGTTCCGTGGTCCCACCGGTGACGGCCATGCCCAGGCGACCAACGTGCCACTACGCTGGTCGGCCAACGAAGGCGTCGCCTGGAAGGTCGCCGTCCCCGGTCGCGGTTGGTCCTCCCCGGTCCTCGCCGCCGGACGACTCTATCTCACCAGCGCGGTCGCGCTTCCCGGGTCGGACGAGCTGGTCCTCCAGGCGCTCTGCTTCGACGCCGGCACAGGAACGCAACTCTGGCACTCGGACGTCTTCACCCAACCGGCCAACGCCCCCGGGATCCATCGGAAGAACAGCCATGCCAGCCCGACCCCGATCGTCGAGGGCGACCGCCTTTACGTCCACTTTGGACACCTGGGCACCGCGGCCCTCGACCTGGGTGCCGAGGGGCGGGTCCACTGGCGCAACACCGAGCTTCGATACCAGCCGATGCACGGCAATGGCGGAACCCCCATCGCGGTCGGAAACCGATTGGTCTTCAGCTGCGACGGCGCTTCCCACCCGTTCGTCGCCGCCCTCGACAAGACCACCGGCAAGGTCGTCTGGAACGTCAGCCGAAACTCCACCTTCCGGACCACCTTCTCTTTCGCCACCGCCACCCTGATCGAATTCGGCGGCCGCCAGCAGATCGTCAGCCCGGCGGCAGGATTCATCGCCGCCTACGCCCCGGATGACGGCCACGAGCTCTGGCGTGTCCGGCATGCCGGCTGGTCCGTCATTCCCAAACCGGTGTTCGCCCATGGCCTGGTCTTCTGCGGCACCGGCTACGAATCGCCCACCACCATCGCCATCCGACCCGACGGGACCGGCGACGTGACCGAGACCCACGTCGCCTGGGAGATGCGCCGGAGCGCGCCCAACACACCGTCTTTCCTGGCCGTCGGTGACGAGCTCTACCTCCTCGCCGACAGCGGCGTCCTGAGCTGTGTGGATGCGCGCACGGGCAAGGTCCACTATCAGGAACGGGCCTGTGGTCAGAGTTCGGCCTCTCCGGTCCTCGCCGATGGCCGGATCTACCTCCTCGACGAACAGGGCGTGGGTGTGGTGGTGGCCCCTGGAAAGACCTTCGAAAAGCTGGCCGAAAACCGGCTGGGCGAGCGTACCCTCGCCTCCTATGCCGTGACCGATGGCGCCCTCTTCGTCCGCTCCGAGGAAAACCTCTTCCGCATATCAGCGACCTCTGATCACTGACCTCCGCCCCCGGATCTCCGACCTCGGACCTCGGACCTCGGACCTCGGACCTCCGACCTCCGACCTCGGACCTCTGACCTCTGACCTCGGACCTCTGACCACTGACCCCGGATCTCCGCCCTCCGACCTCGGACCCCTGACCTCGGACCTCGGATCTCCGCCCTCGGACCTCCGACCTCCGACCCCGGATCTCCGACCTCGGACCTCGGATCTCCGACCTCGGATCTCCGACCTCGGACCCCGGACCCCGGACCTCCGACTACCGCCCCGCGTCCTCCTCATCGTCGCCCTCGGGCAACTCGGCGTCTGCCAGGTTCATCTCGGCGAGGCGGCGCTGATAAGTGCGCTTGGCCCCGAACAGACTCCACTCGCGAGCGCCTCCCCTCAGGTCGAACCCGGCGGAGATCAGGCCGTAGCGCGCGTAGAGGATGCCGTCCGCCGCCCCCTTTCGAAGCGACAACTGCGCGAGCACCTCGGTCGCCGAGCCCCGCAGCCGGAAATCGCGAAGCACCAACTCCGTCGCGTTGATCAGCACCGTCGTGCCACCGCGGAGATTCTTCAGGTTCGGTATAAAACGCAGCCACCCCGGGGACTCCTCGTCCTCGCGCAGCAGCGCCAGCAACGGGCGGGTGTCGAGCAACTCGAGCCGGACGTCGGCCCACATGTTCGTGGCCCCGCCCAACTCGATCCCGCCGCGGTCGATGTCCACCGCCGCGTGCCAACCGTCCGGCGAGCGACTGCGCATCCCGCTGACCACCACGATCGTCAGCGTCACCCGGCTTGGTTCCAGCATGACCAGACGGTTGGTCGGCACGGAGAAGGCCGCGTTCGCGTCCAAAACCCCGGAGAACTCGCGCGCCCCCAACCGGAAAGCCAGGTCCTCGCCTGCGATCCGCAGATGTCCTCGGCTGGGGCCGGCTTGGGGCCGATGATAGCCGGCCTCCACCCCGAATCCCCCCCGGAAGAATTCCCCGTCCACTGTCCCCGGCAGGAACCCGTTCAACACCCGGGCGTCCGCCAACCGCAGCGGACCCAACCGCACGTCCACGGTGACGTCGCGGAATCCGTCGGGAACCGACGGGTTGTGTGCCACCGCGCGCAACTCGAGGTCCCCCGAATCCACCGCGTCCGCTGTGGTGTCGCGGTGCTGCAGCCGCAACCGCCGCAGCGTGACATTCATCTCGCTGACCACCGTGTTGGTACCGGGCTCCGCGCTCACGTCCACGACCACTTCCGCCTCCCCGGAAATCATCACGTCAGCCAACCGGACCGTAAGCCCGGAGGAAGTCAGTTGGAGGTGACCGGGGGCGAGGAATCGACCTTCCTGTACCCGCAGGGAGCATTGCAACCGGCCGGTACCGTCGATCTCCATGTCCCCCGTCCCCCCCAGGTGACGAGACAGCAGCTCGGCGGTGGAAAAATCGCCCTCCAGATCCAGCGCTGCCGAGAGCCGGCGGAAGTACTCATCCCCCCGGCATTCACTGAACCGCAGCGGCCCCAGCACAGCCTCCAGTCTGACGTCGAGGTTCGTGCTCAGGGTCGTCCCGCCGGCCCGGACCAGCGCCCCAGGCATCCGAAAGTCAAAGACCTCCGCCTCGAAAGGCCCGCTGAGGGTGTAGTCCAGCCGCCCGCGCAACCGACCGCTGCCCCCGAGGCTGGCCTCGTTGATCCACAGCTCGCGGAGGTCATCCACCTCGATCTGCGGCAACCGGATCGCCCAGTGCCGACCACTCGAAGGCTCGGAGACCGGAGGTTCCGCTGGAGCGATCTCCGGCGGGTTCGAGTATCCGTCGATCGGGGCGAGGTTGGTCGCCTGGACACTCCCGGCGGGAACCGCGTCGAGCCGGGGTCGGAGCCAGAAACTGACCCCGCTCAGCCGGGCCCGCTGCCCCGAGATCTCCTTGCGTGCGAGCAGCGGCCACAGGGCCACCACCAGGTCGGCCTCCTCGGCCTCCCCCGACCACTGGTCGCGCTTGTCCTGCCCGCGGATCCGGAAGCCCTCGATCCGCACCCGACCCGGAAACCAACTCCAGGCCGAGCGCCATTCCATGAACAATTCCTCCGGCTTGGCGTTCAGGGAGGCTCGCAGCGCGCCCGTGCGCAACGCGAGGAAGGCCACGACCAACCAGAGCAATTCCAGCAGCAGGGTCAGGGTCACCACGCCGACCAGCACCCGCGCCGGCCAGGAATGGGTGGCCACTTCTTGGAGTTGGGCTGGCCCCTGCATGCGTGGTCAAGTGTCGGGTGATCCAGCCGCTCCCGGCGATGCAAATCCTGCCCTCCACCGCAATCCCGGTGCCGCCACGAGTTGGCCTTGACCCGATACCAAAGCGCCGCCTCACCAGCCTCCTCGGCGCACTCCAAGGCACGCCGCCCGCTCCTGGACTGCGGCGGGAAGCAACGCGCGACGCCGCCTTGGTACCGTCCACCGCACCGTCAACCCGGGGAAGCACCGCCCCCCGTCGCCGAACCACGCCGCCTGGGCCGCCCGGTGGCGCGATCAGGGAGCGCGCATCACGTACCGACGGACCCCGTAAGGAGGCAGCGGATCCGTGAGACGCCCGTGCTCGAAGGACCGCCGGCCTGGGATCCCCCACTCCTCCACCGCGGCGTCGGCCGGAAGCTCGGCCCAGCGCACGGTTGCCTCCATGGGCTGCGCCGTCAGGTTCACCATGAAAAGGTAACGGGTCGTGCCACGCTGCTTCGCCATCCACGCCACCCGCCCCCCCGACGGCGCCGTGGTCACCTCGATGCCTTCGGTCACGTTCGGTTGATGCAGCACGGCAGCGAGTTCCTGGACCTCCCGGTTGATCGCCGTCACCGCTGCCACCATGGGAGGATCATCCAGCAACGCTCCTTCCCGAAACACCGGCTTGAACTGGTGCACGAAATAGATCAAACCCCGGGACCCCCGGATCAGCGCCATCCAGACCTCCGCCCGCACCTGTTCCGGCGTGGCTTTGGCGTCGGGGTTGCTGATGTGCGTGCACTCGATGCAGTTCCACACCCTCTTCTGTCCACCCGTCCAACCCACCAACCGCTCCACCCCGCGCGCCACGAACTCGAGCCGCCCGCGGACCTGCGGCGCGTCGTGGACCACCGGGTAGATGTCGAACGAAACGATGTCCGCCCCCGCCACATACGCGGGGTAATCCTCCGGATGGTTCCGCCGGACGCCCCGCCCGATATAGTCATCCCAGGCGACTCCCTGACCGAGGTTCAACAACACCGGCCGTGAGGGATCCGCCAACCGCATCCGGTGATAGTCGGCCACCACCACCTCCGGCAGCACCGGCGGCCCATAGCCGTGGCCCTGGGGAAGGGACTGCGCGTTGTCCGGTTCGTCGTCGTGCATCCAGCCGGCGATGATGGGGTCCGACTTGAAACGCAGTCCGGCCTCGTTCTGGGCACAGATCACCGGCATCCCGGCGGCGCGCAGTTCCGCGAGTTGCGCCTCCGTCGGCCCACGCCAGAGACCGACGTACAGGTTGATGCCTGCCGCCTGGTAGCGCCGGGCGTTGCGAGGATCCTGCAACCACACGGCGATCGGAAAGCGCGCCGGATCGTCCAGCCAGCCAGCCCCCCGCGTTGGTCCAGGATTCGCCGTAGGGGTCGGGGCTCCCGCCGCCAGCAGGCCCGACATGAACATGTGGCCGCTCCCCAGCATCGCCAGAAGCCACGCGATCTTCATGGCTGGAGCCTGCCCCGAACCGGGCCCCTCTCGAAGGACATTGTCGTGGGCAT
>JBBQML010000424.1:0-5115 GCA_038328885.1 Verrucomicrobiota bacterium
GCCGGCAGAACGCGGCGACCTCCAGCGGGGCGGGCTGGAATTCGACGCGACCGGCTTCGAAGCGGCCAAGCAGCAACACCTCGTTCATCATGTGGGCCATGCGGCGGACGGAGGCGCCGATGGCCTCCAGTTGACGGGTGCGCTGTTCGGGGTCGAGACGGTCGTGGTAGCGCTCGAGGATCTCCGCGGACGACAGGATCACTCCGAGGGGGGTGCGGAATTCGTGGGACACCAGTGAGACAAAACTGGTCTTGAGCTCGCTCATCTCCTTCTCGCGCCGCAGCGCATGGCGCAGTTCCGCCTCGGCCCGGTGCCGAAGCGTGATGTCGAGGGCCGACACCACCACACAGCGCCGTCCACCGATCTCGGTCATGTCGGCGGACAGCGTGACGGTGATCAGTTGGCCGTCGCTCCGGCGTATTGTCGACTCGTGGTCGCGGAGGCATCCGTCGCGATGGAGCACCTGCTCGAGGCGCTCGCGCTCGGCGGGGTCGGGCCAGAGCCCGAGTTCCTCGGAGGTCCGGTTGAGGGCTTCCTCGCGGGTGTAACCGTACGTACGGACGAAGCCCTCGTTGACGTCCAGATACCGCGTGGTTTCGAGGTCGATGATGCTGAGGCTCCCGGCACTGCTGTGGAATCCCTTGCTGAACCGTTCCTCCGATTCGCGCAGGCGGGCCTCGCTGGCGCGGAGGTTGTCCATGGCCCGGCGGCGGTCGATGGCGATGGCGACCTGTTCGGCGACGAACTCGAGCACGGCCTTCTCCTCGGCGCCGAAGGCGAGCGGGTTCTGGTATTCCTGGATGGCAAGGACGCCGAAGGGCCGGCCGCCGCTGCTGAGGGGTACGCCGAGCCAGATTGCGGCCTGGGACCCAAGCGGTGTCGCTGCCCCCTCCCGGGCGAGTTGGGCCATGCCCTCGGCGTCGGCGAGGAGGGGACGGCCGGTGCGGAGGACGTGTTCGGTGAACCCGTGGCCCAGGAGTCGCGTGGGCGGCGTGGGGTCCTGTTCGTCCACGTAGTACGGGAAGCTCAGCAGGTCGGTCTTCGGGTCGTAGCTCGCGATGTAGAAGTTCCGGGCACCGGTGAGTTGGTGGACGATGTCGTGGAGGCGGCGGTAGAGGCTCTGGAGATCGTCGGTGGCATGCACCGCCTCGGAGATGTCATAGATGGCCGAGCGGACGCGTTGGGCATAGCGTTGCTGTTCCACCTCCTGTTCCAGTTGGTGCTTGGCCTTGGACAGCGCGGCGGTGCGCTCGGCGATGCGGTCCTCCAGCAGGCGGTTCTGCTCCCGTTGACGTCCGCCCCAGCGCCAGAGGAACAGCGCCCAACCGAGCAGGGCGAGGAGGGCTGCGAGCCCGAGGCCGCCGAGGCGGAGCATTTCACGGTTAAGCCAACGGGATGGCGGGCGCAGCAGGGTCGCGTCATCGCTGTCGCGCAAACGCAGTCGGAACGATCCGTTCGCCTCCGCCGTCGGGGTGCGGGGCTCGCTGATGCCAGTCAGTTGGAGGACGCTGTCGGGCTCAAAGCGGAGCGTGCCGGCGCCCGACGAGGGCAGGGTCACCTCGAAGCGGATGTCGTTCTGGCTGAACAACCAGCGTCGTGGGGCGAGCTTGGAATTCTCCCTGGGGAGTTGTTCCAGAAGGGTGGCTTCCAACCGGACCAACTGGAGGATGTGCCGGCCCTCATTGAGGGCGTGAATGGTGGCGGGGAGGGTCGTGAGGCTCTCCACGTTCCCGGTCTGCACGACAAGGGTGTCGGCAAGCGTGGGACCCTCAGGGGCCGGCTCCAGGTAACCGGCGGCATGCACGCGTTCGCCGACCCGGAGTTGCGGGGGCGGGGGGCGGAGGTCGGCGACCCCGTCGGCGTCCTGCACGGCCCGGGGCCGGGCAAGGACCAGGCGGATCGCCGCCCCGCCGTCGGCGAGCACGGCTTCGCTGGCGGTGGCCAGGGTGACCACGCCCTCGAATTCAACCCACTGGGAATCGTATTGGCCGCTGGCGAATGCAGCCGCCTCGGGGACGAGCGGTTGCGGCAGCGGCACCGTCCCGATCACGGTGATGCCCTCCTCCCGAATGGCATTCAAGGGAAGCGTGCCCACCGTGATGCCGCGGACCTCCACCCGCTGCCCGGCCTGGTAGCGGGGGCGGGAGTTCGTGCCGGCGAACACGAAGGCCCCGCCCGTGGCGTCTTGCACGAACAGGGTGTCCCACCGGGGCTCGTAGTAGGTCACGACTCCGGTGACCACGATGGGGAGATCGCGGCGCGCGACGTCCAGGGGCAGTCGGCTCAGGGCCTCAATCGTGGTCAGCGGCGGCGGGGCGGACGCGGTGGGGGCGTTTTGGGCGGCGGTCGGCTCCGGGGCCCCGGCGAGAAGGATGGCGAGGGCCAGCCCGGAGCCGACGCGCCGTACTTTGGCGCGATCGGGCTCTGACAGGGTCCGAGGCCGCGGGGCGCGGGGGGACGCGTCAGGGTCTGAGCCGGTGGCGGGCACGACGGCAACTCTAGCCCGGGGCAACAACGGGGTTCACGCCCCGAGTTGGGTGCGAGGGGTCGGATCGAAACGAAAAGGGCGGCCGGGTGGGCCGCCCTGAACGTGTGGAATGCCTCGGATCGCCGGGCCTCCCGGTCGGCGGAGGCCCGGGATGGGACCCTAGTGCGCCTTGGCGGCGGACGTCCCGTCCAAGTGGACGGTCTTGTAGCCGCCGATGGCCTTGAAATAGAGCAGCAGCAGCAGGTAGATGACCGCCATGGTGGCGGGAATGAAAGAGTCGGCCACGAGCGTGCGTCGGTCGCCCTTCATATCGGCGGCGATGACGGCCTGTTGCTCCGGGGTGCGCCCGGTCGCTTGCAACGCCTTGATTTCCCCGAGCTTCTTGCCGTCCAGGCCGCGGGCTTCATCGAAAAACAGGAACTTGGACGGGGTCGCGGCCTGGTGGGTTGCGTAGACGGCGGGGTTGGCCTTCAGGAGTTCCTCGCCGGCGAAGCGGTCCTTGGCGTAGCCGAGGCCGGGTGAACCGATGAGGCCGGCCGACATCATGCCGATGCCGCCCATGATCGAAATGGCGACGGCGCCGGTGCGGGGGAAGCGGTCGGAAGCGACCGCCAGCATGGTGGGCCAGAAGAAGGTCTTACCGAGGGCGTAGACCGACAGCGCGAGCATGGCGCCCACGAAGGTGGTGATGTTGCTGACCAGATTCAGACCGATGCAGGCAAGGATGGCGCAGCAGACCAGGATGCCCAGCGGGGACAGACCAAGGCGCTTCTCGATGAAGTCGGCGGAAAAGCGGAGCAGGAACATGAACATCGAGGTGTAGACGAACAGGAGCTTGCCCTGGCCCGGCGTCAGGATGTTGCCGGTGATGTTCTGGATCCAGCCGTCGGTCCCGAGTTCGACGGCGCCGACGAGGGCATGGGCTACAAAGAGGACGAACAGCAGCCAGGCGCCGAGGGAGAATCGAGTGATGACTGCCACCGCGAGGAGCAGCACGCCCGAGATGCCGTAGGCAGCGGCGGCGGGGAGCCCGAGGGCGTTGCTGAAGAAGAGCGAGAGCAGGAAGCAGGCGACCAAGGCGCCGAGGATGCCGACATCCTTGAGCATTTCGCCGAGGCTGAGTCCCTTCTCGGAGGCTTCGGACTTGGGCATGTGCTGGCCGAAGAACATCAGGCCGTAGATGGCGGTCGGGATGAGGAAGAGGCCGAGTTGGACCTTCCAGGAGAGGTGCATCTGCTCGCCGAGGGTCCAGCCGATGAGCCCGCCAATGACGAGGCCGGCCGGCCAACTGGCGTGGAGGATGTTCAGGTAGTGGGTGCGATTGCTGGGGAAGAGCGTGGCCACGAGCGGGTTGGCCACGGCTTCGAGGGTCCCGTTGGCGATCGCGAAAATGAACGTGCCCCAATAGAGGAATTTATAGGCGGTGGCACTCTCCATGCCGGACGTCGCTCCAAAGGTCACGAACGCGGAGAGGACGTGGAAGGCGAAGGCCGCGATGACCAGTTTCCCATAGCCGATCTTGTCGCAGACCACCCCACCGACGATGATGCCAAAACAGAATCCGGTGAACCCGGCGCCGTTGATGTCACCGAGTTGCTGGGCGGTGAAACCGAAGTCCGCGCCCCAGTTTGCGAGGATGCCGCCGCGGATGCCGAAGCCCACGCCGGCGGCCAGAATGGCCATGAAACCGGCCCAAAGCAGGCGTCCCGCGTTGGGTGCGATGCCGTCCTTCTTAATGTTCATATAGGAGCGTTTGGTGCGATCAGGATGGGATGGGATGGGATGGGGTGGGGTGGGGTGGGGTGGGGTGGGGTGGGGTGGGATGCTGGCTACTGGGTGAACGCGGGCAGTTTCACGATGGCGCCGCCCTTGAGGGCGGACTCGTGGGCGCAGAGGCCCACGCAGGTCCAGTTGGCGGATTGCCGGGCGTTAGGGAAGGGATCGCGGCCTTCGACCAGGGCGGAGACGAACTCGTGGGCGAGGTGGGGATGGCTCCCGCCGTGCCCGGCACCCTGGGTGAAGCTCAGGTGGGTTTTCTTGCCCAAATCGTACACGCCCTTGGTGGTGAACGGGCGGATGCCCTTGGGGAGGCGCTTGGCGTAGTCGGGGGCCCTCACCGGCCTGGGGATCTTCGCCTCGGGCCGTTTGGCCGTGTGCAGGATCAGCGGTTCGTGCTCGACCAGCGGCCACTCCACCGAGGCCTTGGACCCATAGACGTCGATGCTCTCGCGGTACTGCCGGGCGCAGTCGAAGAGCGAGCGATAGATCCGGGCGGCGAGATCGCTGTTCTTGAACTTGATGTGGGTGGTCTCGACGGAGAACGGCGAACCGTATTGCTCGATCAGTTCCTGGCGGATGGTGCCCGAGCCAAAGCAGGAAACATATTCGGCGGTGAGGTTGGCGAGCCCGCACACCGGTCCGACGCAGTGGGTGGCATACCACATCGGGGGCAGGCCGGGCCAGTAGTCGGGCCAGCCATCCATGTCCTGCTGATGGCTCGCCTGCAGGAACTGGAGTTTGCCCAGCACGCCCTTCTCGTAGAGTTCCTTCAGGTACAGGAACTCGCGGGCGTACACGACGGTCTCCATCATCATGTACTGAAGGCCGGTCTTCTTCTGGAGCTCGAC
>JBBQML010000425.1:0-5108 GCA_038328885.1 Verrucomicrobiota bacterium
GGGAAGGACATGGTCGGGGGTCGGAGGTCGGAGGTCGGAGGTCGGAGGTCAGGGGTCAGAGGGCGGAGGGCGGAGGGCGGAGGTCAGAGGTCAGAGGGCAGAGGGCGGGGGGCGGGGGGCGGGGGGCGGGGCGTCAGGCTCCGAACTCCACACCCCAAACTCCCCACGCCGAAGGCAACTTCAGGCCTGGTAGGTGGCGCGGGTGGGCGAGGTGCCGGGGTGCTTGCGGACGCCATTCTCCAGGTTGGCCGCGACGTGTTCGCAGGTCTTGAAGACCGTCTCGGGGTCGCTCCCCACCGCAGCGGCGAGGTCCTCCGCGGAGAAGGCCCGGCCCGGGTTCGCACGGAGGTAGGTGACGATGGCGGTCTTGGCCTTGATTACTTCGGCGGCCGCCAGCTTGCCCGCTTCCACTCCGGGTTGGTGGTAGGCGTTGATGTTCACCAGAAAGGCATAGAGACCCACGGTGCGCTCGAACAGGGCGACCAGCACGCCGAGGGAGAAGGCGTTGACCTCGTGGATGGTCAGGGTCACGGACTGCCGCTGCTTCTCGAACAGGGCGGCGCGGGTGCCCAGGAACAGGCCATGGAGGAAATCCCCGGCGGTGACCCCGCACGGCGCGACCTCGATCGAGGCGCCCTCGCGATCGTGCAGGACCTCGATGAAGGTCGCGAAGAAGTTGTTCAGGCCCTCACGGAGTTGCTGCACGTACGCGTGCTGGTCGGTGGAGCCTTTGTTGCCGTAGACCGCGATCCCCTGGTTGACCACGCGGCCCGCCAGGTCGAGCTCCTTGCCGAGCGACTCCATGATGAGCTGCTGCAGGTACTTCGAGAACAACGACAGGCGGTCCTTGTAGGGGAGCACGACCATGTCGCGCGTGCCGCGGCCCTCCCCGGCGTGGTACCAGGCCAGCGCGAGCAAGGCGGCGGGATTGGCGCGGACCTCGGCCACGCGGGTGACTTCGTCGCACGCCCGGGCACCGGCCAGGAGGAGGTCGATGTCGAACCCCTGCAGGGCAGCCGGGAGCAGGCCGACCGCCGAGGTCACGCTGGTGCGCCCCCCCACCCAGTCCCACATGGGGAACCGCGCCAGCCAATCCTCGGTCGCCGCCTGGCGAAACAGCGCGCTCTTGTCGTCGAGTTGCGTGACCGCCACCGCGTGCCGGGCGAAGGAAAGACCCGCCCTCTGATAGGCTGCTGCCGCCTCGAGCATGCCATTCCGCGTCTCCGGCGTGCTGCCCGACTTGGAGATCACGACCACCAGCGTGCGTGCCAGGTGCGACGCGAGCGTCGCAAGGGTTCGGTCGATGCCGTCCGGATCCGTGTTGTCGAGGAACCGGATTTCCAACCGATCCGTGCACGGGTGACCGAGGGCGTCGGCGACGAACTGCGGGCCCAACGCCGAACCGCCGATGCCGACGACGAGCAGGTGCGTGAACGTGCCGCCGGCGCCGGCGATCTGGCCGGAATGTACCCGGGCGACGAAGGCCCGGATCTCACCGAGCGCCGCGTTGATCGCCTTGCCGAATTCCGGGAGGGGAGCGAGCGCGGCATGCCGCAGCCAGTAGTGCCCCACCCTGCGGTTCTCGTCCGGGTTGGCGATGGAACCGCCCTCCAGTTGCGCCATCGCGGCGAAACACGACTTCATCGGGGCCTCCATGCGCGGCAGGAAGTCGTCGGCGAGATCCAGGCGGCTCAGGTCCAGGGCCAGGCCGCAGGCAGGGAACTCGAAATAGAGCTGCTGGAACCGTGTCCAGAGCTGCGCAGGCGTCCGTTTCATCGTGCGAGGAGATTACCAACCCGGCCCTCGCAGGCGAAGGGTTTTGCGGTGTGCGAGTTTGGGCGCGACGCCACCCGCTCCGAGGCTAGGCTGGTCCGGCCATGGCCGAGCCCGAGTTCATCGACACCCATGCCCACCTGGATTTCCCCGATTTCCAAGCTGACCTGGTCGAGGTGGTGGAACGTGCCCAGGCGGCCGGGATCACCCGGATCCTGTCCGTCGGAACCACCCTCGCCAGCTCACGCCGTGTGATCGAGCTGGCCGACCGGTTCGCGGGGGTTTTTGCCGTGGTGGGCATCCACCCCAACCACGTTCTCGAGGAACCGGACGACATCCTCGACGCCCTCCGGGAACTGGCCGCCCATCCCAAAGTGGTCGCGATTGGCGAGACGGGCATCGATCTCTACCGGATCGAGGGCCGCACCCCGGCGGAGGTCGAGGCCCTCCTTGCCCGGCAACGGCGCTGCTTTGAGCAGCAACTCGCCGTCGCCGCCGAGCTGGGGTTGAACTGCGTGATCCACCAGCGCGCGGGGTTCCGCCAGGCGATGGCCCAGATGGCGCCGTACCGGGGCCGGGTGCGCGGGGTCTTCCATTGCTTCACGGGAACGCCGGAGGAGGCTACCGAGGTTCTCGACTCGGGTTCCCTGGTGAGCTTCACCGGCATCACGACCTTCCGGAATGCCGAGAACGTCCGGCAGGCGCTCGCGGTGGCGCCGCTGGGACGGTTCATGCTGGAGACCGATTGCCCCTTCCTTGCGCCCTTGCCTTACCGTGGTCGACGCTGCGAGCCGGCTTACGTGCGTGAACTCGCGACGTTCGTCGCCGACCAGAAGGGTTGCACGATCGCCGAGTTGAGCGCCGCCACGAATGCGACTGCCGAGGACTTCTTTTCCCGCCTCCCATCGGGCCCGGGAAGCAGCGGTTGAATCGGCTCCCGCCTCGGGAAACGTCGCCGGAGACCAGGCCTGCCGGTCATGGGCATCACTTCGCCGCTTTGGTCCAACCCTCGATCTTCTGGATGAACGCCGCGGGCCCGCCCTTCAGGTAGCCCTCGTGGCGGCCGAGTTCCTTGCCGTCGGCGTTGATCAACACGAAGGTCGGGAACCCTCCCACCTTGTATTTGTCCTGCAGGGCGCTGTTGGCCTTCTTGAGGGCGGCGGTTTGGGCTTTCTTCTGGGGGAAATCCACCTCCACCAGCACCAGGCTCTTGTCACTGAAGTCCTTGAACGCCTTCTCGTTGAGGACGTCCTTCTTCATCTTCACGCACCAACCGCACCAGTCGGACCCCGTGAAGTCGAGCAGGATGGGCTTGCCGTCGCGCTTGGCCTCGGTTTTGGCGGCAGTGAAGTCGGTCTTCCACTCGGCGGTGGCCGGGAGGATCAGGGTTAGGATGGCCAGACAGGCAAGGAGGGCGTTTTTCATGATTCGAGCGATTTGGCCGGATCAGGCCGGTTGCGGCGCAACGTGGACCCGACTCCGCAACCGGGCAAGTCCCGACTGGACAGCCCGGCGATTCGACCGACTGGAGCCGCCGTGCTCGCTCATGGGATCGGCCTATAGGTCGCGCCAGGGCGTGAAGTTCTGAAGCTGCATCTCGATTTTCCGGTCGAGGGCATCCACCCAGGTCAGGCTGGCATAGTCGATCTCGAGATGGGTCATCTTGTGCAACGGGAGCTCGAGAAGAATCGAGAGCGCCATGCGGACGACCCCTCCGTGGCACGCGACCACCACGGTCCGGCCCGACTCGTTCGCCAGGATACGCCGCAGGGTCGACTCGACCCGCCGCCGGAACAACTCCTCGGGTTCGGCCTCCGGCATCGTTCCGCGCTCGAGCGCGTCGAGCCAATCATAGGCCGTCACCCCGAATCGTTCCGAGATCTCGTGCCACCCGAGACCCGTCCAGGCGCCAAAGTCCACCTCCCGCAGGCCGTCTTCCAGCGTCATCGGCAACGAGGGGAGCCGGGCGCGGAGCGGCTCCAGGGTGAGTTGCACCCGCCGCATCGGGCTGGCGTAGAGGGCGTCCGGCTGAAACTTCCGGCTCACGTACTCGGCGAGCATCAACGCCTGCTGACGTCCCAGATCGGAAACCGCCATGTCGATCCGGCCGCCAAAAACACGGTGGTAAGCCTCCTCGACTTCAGCGTGTCGAAGGAACAGCAGGCGAGTGGGTGTCTGCATGGAACGAACGCTGGGCGGCGGATTTGGAGACGGGTGTGGATCAGGTCCGGCCGGGTGGTATCAGGCGCGTTGTCCGGGGGGTGCCGGATTCAGGTCCGTGCGACCGTGGCACCCGCGGCAGCCAGCGCAGCGCTTTGCAGGGCCAGCAGTTGGTCGATGCCGTTCCGACCGAGGGCGAGCAGGGCATCCAGTTCCTCGCGACTGAAGGTGGCTTCCTCGCCCGAGCCCTGGAGTTCGATGAACCGGCCGCTGCCGGTCATGACCAGGTTCATGTCCACCGCCGCCGCCGCGTCCTCCACGTAGCAGAGGTCGAGGAGCGGGCGGCCGTCCACCCACCCGACACTGACCGCCGCAACCTGCTCAACGATGGGATTTGCCGGGAGCTTGCCCTGGGCGAGGAGGCGGCGGATCGCGAGGCTCAACGCGACCCAGGCGCCCGTGATGGCGGCGGTGCGCGTTCCGCCGTCCGCCTGCAGCACATCGCAATCGATCCAGAGCGTGCGGGTGCCCAAACGCGTGAGGTCAAGGGCCGCCCGCAGGGATCGGCCGATCAGCCGCTGAATCTCGCTCGAGCGTCCGTCGAGTCGGCCCCGGGTGATGTCCCGTGGTTTGCGGTCGGTGGTGGAGTACGGGAGCATCGAGTACTCCGCCGTGATCCACCCTCCGGGCACGCCCTGATCCTTCATCCAGCGCGGCACGACCTCATCCACGGTCACGGCGCAGATGACCCGGGTGTTTCCCCAGTGGATCAGGGTGGAGCCGGCGGCATGCGGAGCGATGCCATTCTCGAAACGGATGGGGCGGATGGCATCCACGGGACGCCCATCGGTGCGTCCAGGGAAAGCCTTGGTCGGTTCAGCCATGAGCGATCCACCCTACCGGGCCCGCGGGCCGCCTAGAACCGAAAAGCCCGAAAAACCTGGGGACGCCAGCGCCCCCACACTACATCCCCGTCCCCAGGCTGAGCAGGAACATGATGTTGCTCTCGGTTTTTCGGAGTTTTCCGAGGAGCAACTCCATGCCTTCGACCGGGGGCACACCGACCAGTGCCCGCCGCAGCATCGCGATCCGGCTGTACTCGTCCGGATGGTAGAGCAACTCCTCCTTGCGGGTGCCGGAGCGCTCGATGTTGATCGAGGGGAAGATCCGGCGAT
>JBBQML010000426.1:0-5094 GCA_038328885.1 Verrucomicrobiota bacterium
TGCCCCACGCGGGAGCACCTTTTTGCTGCTCAGTTCCATGTCCACCGGCAGCACTGCCTCCAGCGGCGTGCCGCGATACCCCCCGGCGCCAAACGCCTGGTCCCCGCCCACCACCACCAGCCCCACCCCGAAGTCGCGCACCGCGCTTTCCAGCAGGCTCATCAAATCGTTGCTGAGATCGCCGGCCGCGATATTGCTCAGCAGGATCGCATCGTAGCTCTGCATCTCCGCCAGTACGGAGGGGAAGACCCCGAGATCGCCCAACCGCACCTCGAGCCTCGACGCCGTCAACGCGTCCGCCAGCGACCGGTCGGCGTCGGGATCGGAAGAGACGAGCAGCACCCGCGGTTCCCCCCGCACGCTGGTGTAACTGGTCGAGCGGTTGTTCTGCGGCACCGCATCCCCCGGCGCGTCCACCCGGACGTCGTAGCTGTGGAACCCCGCCTCATTGAGGGTCTGGGGAAATGTATAGAGGTTCTTGCC
The DNA here is from genome assembly GCA_038328885.1 of Verrucomicrobiota bacterium. Taxonomy (GTDB): domain Bacteria; phylum Verrucomicrobiota; class Verrucomicrobiia; order Limisphaerales; family CAIMTB01; genus CAIMTB01. Next base: position 484 of record JBBQML010000426.1, read on the forward strand.
CGATTGCAGGTCGACAGGCTGGGTGGCCAACAACTGGTCGTCGCGGTACAGCGAGAGATTGGCCCGCGTCGCCTGGTCACTTTGGAGGAAGATCTTCAGATCGAAGGTCTGGCCCTTCTTGAGTTGGTTGGGCACGACCAGCTTCTGCAGCACGACGTCCTGACCGCGTTGCGCCCCCAGCGGCACGACGTCCACGGTCACGCCCAGCGGCCGCGAGGCGGCCACGGCCTGGGCGGCGTCGCCGAGGGTCTGGTTCCCGTCGGAGAGCACCACAAGCCGCCGCTGCCCGGTCTCCGGAAAGGCTGCCGTCGCCAACCGGATCGCCCCCGCCAGATCCGTCCCCGAGCTGGAGATCACCGCCTGGACGCGTTCCAGGTTCACCACCGGGTTGGCGGAAGACTCGATCGCGGCGTCGGCGCCGAACACCACCACCCCGCCCTGATCCACGCGCCGCTTGGCGGTGGAGACCCGGTTCACAAACTCCCGGGCGGCCTCCTGCTGATCGCCGGGGATGCTGTCGGAACGGTCGAGGAGAAAGAAGACATTGAGGCCCTCGACCGGCAGCCGGTACTGCAAGCCGGCCAGGGAAAGACCCAGCGCAGCGGTAATCGCGCACCGGACCCCGAGAGCCGCCCCGCGGCGCCAACCGAACAAGGAGGAGTCGGAGCGCCAGCCAAGCCACGCGATCCACGCCAGCGCGCCCACCAGGGCCAACAGCCATTCGGGATGGGTGAACTGGAGGGGCATCGCCGTTCAGAGATGGAACAGCCTCATGCGGGAGGGTTCGGTTGCCCCGGATCCACCTCGGCGTACACCCGTGCCGTCCGCTGACCTTGGTGCCGGCACGGCGGGCCTGCCCCGGGCGGCCCCTCCCAGTGCGCTCCCGGCCATTCCTTGCCGACGGGTAAACTTCAGGACCCGGTGATTCAACGAATCGGCCACGTAGAGGTTCCCCCGCGAGTCGAGGCAAAGGCTCCACGGGTTGTGCATCCGGCCAGGCGCGCTGCCCGGCCCGCCCAGGAACTCGACGAACCGGTCCTGCGCATCGAAGACCTGCACCCGGCTGTTGCCAAACTCACAGACGAACTGGTAACCGGCCGAATCCACCCGGACGTCGTAGGGGTAGCTCATCTCACCGCGACCCTGCCCCGGCGCACCGTGTCCCCGGAGCCGGCGGCCGTCCGGAGCGAACACCTGCACCCGATGGTTGCACGAGTCTGCCACGTACAGGTTCCCCTCGGAATCCACCCCCAGACCCTCGGCGCGGTTCAATTCGCCCGGCTCCGTGCCTTCGCTGCCGAAGCTGCGCACGAATCCAGCACCGTCGGCGTGGAAGCGCTGGACGCGCTCGACGCGCCCGTACTCGCTCACGAACAGGTCGCCACCCGGAGCCACCGCCACGGCCCGCGGAAACCACAATTGCCCCGCGTTGGTCCCCTGCACGCCCCACTGGGCGAGCAACCGGCCGTCGGGCGAGAAGCGGTTCACTCGATGGTAGTGCGGCTCCACGATCAGGATCCCGCCGTCCGGCGCGGTGGCCATTCCCTTGGCCTTGCCGATCGTGGTATCGGGCAACTGCCAGCCCAACAACCAATGACCGTCCGGGCTGAACTTCTGCACCCGGCCGGTCATATCCACGACGAACAGGTTATCCTCACCGTCCACCGCCACCGAGCGGGGCTTCTGGAACGAGCCCGGGCCTGTCCCCCGCCGGCCGATGACCTCGACCGAGGCGAACAGACGCGAGTCGATCGGGGCCTGGGTCGACGGGAGGGGCGGGGTGCAACCGGTACCGGCGATGGTTCCCGCGGCGAGCGCGAGCCCCAGCACCGTTCCCGAGCGGGGCGATCCCCCTCCCCGCATCCACTGGTACAAGGCGGCCCCGAGCGCCCACAGCCCGAGGGGGAACAGCGCCGCCCCGGCAAGGAGGACGCACAACGCGCTGACCTGGGCGTTGTGCCCGTAGTGCAGCAGGTTGAAAATCATCAGGGCCAGCGTATCGCCCCCGGGCGGCACGATGAGGATCAGGGTCTCCACGTCCCAGAGGCACAGCACGTAGACGAAGAACCAACCCGCCGCCAGCGCCCCGCCGGATCGCGGCCAGATCACGTGCCGCCACTGCGCCAGCGTGCCCGCCCCGGCGAGGCGCGCGACTTCGTGCAGGCGTGCGTCCGCCCCGCGCCAGAGCCGGGCGGCCAGGAACCAGGCCACGAACGCGTGGCGCAACCCCAAGCCCGCGACCACCACCACCCAGGTATCCCGCAGGGCCAGCAAGGGGGGCCGCTCGAAGGCGCGCAGCAGGAGCATGCCGGTGAAGATGCCAGGCAGGAAGAAGGCTGGGGCCAGCGCCGCCGGGGCCCGGAACCGCGCCGTGGCCAAGGCCACACCCAGGACGAGGGTTGCGGCGCAGGCTGCGTAGCCCACCGATCGCACCAGCGCAGGCCAGGCCGCACGCAGCGCCCCGGGCAGTTCAACCCAGGTCCGCGTTGCTCCTCCGGCCAGCAACAGCGGCAGTCCCAACGACACCCCGAGGACCACCGCCGCGCCCCCCCCGGCCAGCCACCGCCCCCGCCGACCCAGCCGCTCCCCCAGCAGCCCCCCGCCGGCCGGGATTCCGCGCACCGGCCATTCCAGCGGCCGCCGGAGCGCCAACACCGCCAGGAGGAGCGAGATCGCGATCAAGGGCCAGCTCCGGGTGAACGCGGCACCGACGTCGAAACGGGTGGAGAAATCCACCCAGATCTCCTCGGACCAGATGCGGGCCTGGAACAGCGAGGGCACACCGAAGTTGCCCAGCGCCAGCGCCGCCGTCAGCGCGGCGGGCGGTAGCAGATGTCCCCGCGCAAGCGGCCAAAGACCGTGCCTCCACAGCGGCCAGCCCCGCAGATCCGGCTGGGCCTCGAGCAACCTCAGTTCGACGCGATCCCACACCCCGGTGAGCAGCAGGGCGGTCACGGGCCAAAGGAGGAGGGCGAGCACCAGTGCCGACATCAGGACCGGCAGGAGCCGACCGCCCCACGCCTCGCCACCCACCCGCCAAGCCCCGGCGAACCCGACGATCTGCATCCACATGCCGGCGACAAAGAAGGCCGGCAGCACCAGCACCACCAGCACACCCCCGAGCAAGCACCGCCGCCCCGCAGGGGGAAACCATTGGAGGCAAAGCGCCACCGGGGCGGCCAGCAACATGGCCAGGAACGTCGCCACCGCGGCCACCCCCAGACTGTTGATCCAAAGCAGGACGTTCATGGATCAGCGACGGAACGCTCCTTCCAGCCAGCGCGTGGCCGGCTCCAATTCGTCCAGCAACCGCGTCCACTGGGTCTCATCGGGCGACCCCGCCTCCGTGAGGATGGCGGTTCCCGTGGAGCCGGCCGCGGCCCCCGCCGCCGGGGCGTGAGAGGGCTGAGGATCGAGGGCCCCCACATTGGCCAGCCGTGCGGACACCGCCGGGCTCCGCAGGTACTCGGCCAACCGTCGGCCGGCCTCCGGTCGGGGAGAACCGCGGACCATGGCCACCGTGTTCGGGATGAGCAGACGATCGGGTGCGCTCAGCGGGATGGCCATCACCGCGGCCCCTTCACGAACGGCGGCCGCAACGTCATCCGTATCGGTCAGGCCCAGCAAGGCGTCGCCGCGGGCGACGGCGCGCACCACCACCGAGTTGCCGTCCACGAGCAGCGGCCGATTGGCCTGGAACGTCGTGGCCCAGGCTTCCCAATCCGATGCGCCCCACCGTTGGCGCTGGACGAGGAAGTGCGTGAGGGTTGTGCCGAAGAGCGGGTACGCGAGCACCACTTGGCCTCGATACACGGCGTTGGTCAGTGCGGAGAGCGGGAGTTCCGCAGGCAGGCGACCCAGTTGGTTCGTGTGGGCCACGAGCACGCGCCCGCGTGAGCCGAAGCTGGCCCACCCGGGTTCCAGGACACCCAGGCGTACCAACTGACGCGTTCGCAATTCCTCGTTGCTCCACCACAGGTCGCCCTGCGGACGCGCCCGTTCCGCGGACAGCCGGTTGGCCAGGCCCGTCGTCTTCGTCGCCTCGTTGTCGTACAAGGCCCGGACCTTGATGCCGGTTTCCTCGGTGAACGCGTGGAAGACCGGTTCAGCGAAGACCCGGTCCTGGGCGGCGTAGACCACCACGTAAGGTCGCTCGGGCTTGCACCCGCTGAAGCACAGGAGCAGACCGCCGAGCGCGAGACACAGGCAGCCGAACCGGGCGGTGGCCCGGGCCGGGTTGCCGTCGCCCGTTCGCCCCGCGACGGGGTCCCCTGTCGATCGGTGGATGGCCTTCATTTGGTCCTGCTCAAGCCGTCCGCCGGTGGTAGAACCACCACTCGAACATCAGCACCGCCAGCGCCCCGCCGGCGAACCAGCGCCAGAGCTCCAAGTTGGTCCGCCGCACCGTGGTCGCCGCGGCCGCCCCGTAACGTCCCACCTTGATCTCGTCCCTCGGGGCGGAATTGCTCTCCACGAGGTCGAGCGCCCGGACCGAAAACGCCACCTCGTTCGTGCCCCAGCGCACGGTGTAGGCGCCCTGGCGGTCGGTGTTACCGAACACCACCTCGCGCGCGCCCGGGTCGAACGGCAGTGGTCGCCAATCACCCCCCG
>JBBQML010000427.1:0-5094 GCA_038328885.1 Verrucomicrobiota bacterium
GACGGTGCTTGAGCGTTTGATCGAGCCAGCCGCCCGACGGGTCATGCGGATCTCGGGCTGGGCCCGGCGATGGCAGCACGGACGCGTGCAAGCCTATCTTTTTTACCTTCTCCTCGGTCTGGGCGCGTTGGCCGCCCTGACAACCGCATGGAGTCGCTAACCGCCGGCCGTGCCAAAAATCATCGAGCCCCCAGAATCAGACTCCGCCCGCCATGTACCTGAATCTGATTGAAATCGCCGAGTCCTTCGGAGTCTCGGAGAAGGTCGTCGAGGACTGGATCCGGGATCAGGGTCTTCCGCATACACGCGATCGCGGACGTCTCATTTTTGACAGGGCGCAAGTGGCTCACTGGGCGGCGAGCCATGGCCTGACTTCGCGAGCCGGGTTTCTGGCACCTGAAAGCAGCCCGTTCGCGACCAACATCGCTTTGGAACCGATGCTGCGGGCGGGACGCATCTGGCGTGGTGTCGCCGGCGCAAGCGTGGTGGAGACTTTCGAAGTCGTCCTGGAATCCATGACGATGCTGTCGGGGCCCGTGCGATCCCTGCTTGGACAGCGCCTTCGAGCCCCCGGAGGAATCACGTGGGCGCCGGTCGGGGATGGGTTCGCCCTGCCGCATTTCAGCACCCGAGTCACACTGGGGCGCGGTGCGGGTGTGATCGCCCTGGTCATGCTGGGGACCGCGCTTCCCCTGGCGGATTCGACGGTCGATGACGTCCCCGTGACGCGCCTTTTTTTCTTTGTTCCGCCCTCACCGCGGGCGCATCTCGACATGCTGGGCCGGATCAGCAAGGCGATCCTGTCGGAGCCGCTCCGGGCATTGGTGAAAGGATCGACGCAGGATGAGGAGATTTATTCGGCGGTGGCGGCCTTCGAGCGATTGACTGCCCGTGGAGAGGGGCGTGGAAACGCAACATGACCCTGGGCTGGATCCTTGCTGTATCGGGGGTTGGATTGGTTGCAGCCGTGCTGGCCGGCCCCCGGTGGCCCCGATTGTGGCTCGGTCTGAACCTGACGGGCTCGGGAGCCCTGCTCGTCGCCGCATTCGGTGCGCTGGCCCGATCCACGCCATGGGAGTGGCGGAGTTCGTTTCGGATCGGGGGCGAAGGATTGCATCTGCGGGTGGACGGGGTCAGCGGTCTTTTTCTTGTGCTGGTTGGGTTCATCGGAGCGGTGGGGGCCGTCTATGCCCGCGGATACTGGTCGGACCGGGAACGTCCTGATTCGGCGGGACGAGGGCGGGCCTGGTGGAGCGCCCTGGCGCTTTGCATGGGGTTGGTTCTGGTCTGCTCGAATGGGCTGCATTTTCTCATGGCGTGGGAGGCATTTGCCCTTTCGGCCTATTTCCTGATCACGCTCGAGCGGGACCGACGCGAAACGCGTGCGGCGGGATGGCTCTATCTGGCGGCTTCGCACGCCGGGACCCTGGCACTCTTTGCGTTTTTTGGATTATTGGCGGCGCGTACGGGGAGCTGGGATCTGGGGCCGCTGCGGGAGCGTGACGACCTGGCTCCGCTCTTCTGGGTGGCGTTGTTCGGATTCGGCGTGAAGGCAGGCCTGTTCCCGATGCATGTCTGGCTGCCGTCGGCCCACGCCAACGCGCCGAGTCACGTTTCCGCGATCATGTCCGGGGTGGCCATCAAGATGGGCCTTTATGGAATTGTGCGGTTCAGCGGCTGGCTCCCCATGCCACCCGGTGCGGGTTGGGCGGTCCTGTTCCTGGGGGCGGCCAGCGCGGTCGTCGGCGCGGCCTTCGCGCTGGCTCAGAACGATCTCAAGCGACTGCTCGCCTACTGTTCCGTGGAGAACATGGGGGTGATCGTGATCGGGCTGGGCGCGGCCATGCTCGGCGCGATGCAGGACGACGCACCCTGGGGGCGCGTCGCGATCGCCGGGGCGTTTCTTCACGTGTGGAATCACGGACTATTCAAGTCCCTGTTGTTCCTGGGAGCGGGCTCGGTGCTGCATGCGACGGGCACGCGAGAGATGAGCCGGATGGGCGGTCTGTGGCGGGCCATGCCCTGGACGGCGGGCTTGTTTGCGTTCGGGTCCGTCGCGATCTCCGCCCTGCCACCGCTCAATGGATTCGTCAGCGAATGGATGATCTACCTGGGGTTGTTCGAATCGGCCGCCGGGCAGAATTCGGCCGCGATGGGGACGGCTCCGGTCATCATTGCCCTGGCCGTGACGGGAGGCCTGGCTTTGGCGGCCTTTGTGAAGGCTTCCGCGGTGGTCTTCCTTGGAGCCGCTCGCACGAAGCCCGCGGCGCACGCCCATGAGTGTGGTGGGTGGATGCGGGCTCCCATGATCGCTCTGGCCGCCCTCTGCCTCGTCATCGCCCTGGCACCCGCAGCGGCGTGGCCCTTCCTCCGGAACGCCCTTTCCGCGTGGAATCCGGCATGGACCGGCGCCGAATCCCCTGCCGACCTGGGGGCGCTCGGGGAGTTCCAGATTGTGCTGGCGTTGCTCGGCGCGGCCGCCGCGTTGTTCCTTTGGAATTGGGCGCATCGATCCGGGGTGCGGCGGGCGTTGACGTGGGATTGTGGGTATGCGGCGCCGACCTCACGCATGCAGTACACCGGAGGTTCTTTCGCGGACATCGTCGTGGGCTGGGCTCGTTGGGTGCTGCGTCCGGAACTCCGAATGAGGCGGCCGCGGGGCTCCTTTCCCGAGAGCGCGTGCCGGGTGGAACGAATTCCTGAGACGGTTCTCGAACGCGTCATCGGGCCGATGGGTGGGGCCGTGATGGTGGCGTCGGCGTGGATGCGCCGCCGTCAGCAGGGGCGGTTGCCGGAATACATCCTGTATCTCGTGATCGGGCTGACAGGGGTCGGGGTGATGGTCTTCCTGGGGAGCATTCAATGATCGACGTCCTTCTGTTTATCCTCCGGATGGCGGTGTGGCTGGCGTTGGCGCCGCTCCTGCCGGGCATCATCAACAAGGTGAAGGCCTGGGTTGCCGGGAGGCGTGGTCCTCCGCTGTTGCAGCTCTATTACGACCTGGCGCGGTTGTGGCGAAAGGGTGTCGTCTTGAGCACCCTGGCCTCGCCGGGATTCATTGCCGGACCCGCCATCACCTGGGTGGCGCTGCTGGCGGCCACCTTCCTCGTTCCGCTCGGACCGCTCGGTGGGTCGGTCGGTTTCCGCGGAGACGTGATCCTGTTGATCTATCTGCTGGCCCTGGCCCGATTCTGCACGGCCTGGGCGGCATTGGAAACGGGCTCAGCCTTCGAGGGCATGGGCGCGGCCCGGGAAGTGAGCTACGCGGTGCTTTCGGAAGCCGCGGTCATCACGGCGGTTCTGACGCTGAGCATCCAGAGCGGGAGTGTTGCTTTGGGTGCCATGCTTGCGCCGGCGGCGGGCACGGGTGCGGTGCTGTTGGCCGCCGGATGGTTCACGGTGCTTCTTTCCGAGAATTGCCGGGTCCCATTCGACGATCCGAACACGCATCTCGAGTTGACCATGATCCACGAGGTCATGGTTCTGGATCACAGCGGACCTCCGCTCGCCGTGGTGCTGCACGGGGCCTCGATGAAGCTTCTGCTGTTCTCGGTGCTCCTGGTGCAGTTGGCATTGCCGATCGGCCAATACCAGCGGCTGGCGGCGGCGGGAAGCCTCGCCGCGGGCGTGCTGCTGGTCACGGTGGCGGTCGGCCTCGTGGAATCCCTGATGGCGCGCTACGCCCTTCGCAGAGTGCCGCTGCTTCTCACGACGGCCTTTCTGCTTTGTCTCTTCGCCCTGCTCGTGGCGTGGAAGGGAGGCATGGCGTGAACGACACCTTGAATCTACTGATCGGGCTGGCAATGGGCCTGAATCTCGCCGCGCTGGGCACGAGCAGGCTGCCGACGCTGATACGCGTGGCGGCGTTGCAGGGTGTGATCCTGGGCATCATGCCGCTGGTGATGGACCATGACTGGCGTGTGCTGGTGGTGCTGATGGCCCTGGCCACGATGGCCATCAAAGGGATGGTGATCCCCGTCCTGCTTCGGCGCGCGATGCGTGCGGCCAACATCGACCGCGACCTCTCTCCGCTGATCGGGTTCCTGCCCTCACTGCTTCTTGGCGCGACGGCGACCATTGGTGCGGTGGCGCTCGCGCGCCGGCTTCCGTTGCTGCCTGAACATCACGAGTCCCTGCTGGTTGCCGGATCGCTCGCGTCTGTGTTCACCGGCTTACTGCTGTTGATCGGGAGATCCAAGGCCATCTCCCAGGTCTGCGGCTACCTGATATTGGAGAACGGAATCTATCTGTTCGGCCTGCTCCTGATTCACTCCACCCCGTTGCTGGTGGAGGGAGGAATTCTTCTCGATCTTACGGTCGCGGTATTCGTGACAGGCATCATCGTGGACCGGATTCAAAGGGCTTTCGACACACTCGACACCCGAAAGCTGACGGTGCTTCGAGAATGAAAGAGCTGCTCCTGATCCTGGTGCCGCTGGCGGCGGCGGCGGCGGCGGCGGTCTGGCCGAACGAGCGGTCGCGCCCGTGGTTGCTGCCGGTGGTCGGCGTGGTGCATGCGGCGATCGCCTTTTCGCTATTGTTGAATCCACCGGCTGAGCCGCTTCACGCCTGGGTGGGTTTCGACCCACTGGCCCGGGCCATGCTCCCGACCGTATCCCTGCTTTTCCTGGGGTGTGCAGCCTATGGTGTTCCCTACCTGCGACTGCGCGCCGAACGGCCGAATCGCACCTTCGTGGCCGCCTTCCTCGCGGCGCTCGGCCTGCTCAGCGCGGCGCATATGGCGCGGCACCTGGGCCTCCTGTGGATTGCAACCGAGGCGGTGACGCTGTGCTCGGTGCCCCTGCTTCACTTCAACAATACGCCCCGGGCATTTGAAGCGACCTGGAAATATCTCCTCGTCGGTGGCACCGGAATCGCGCTTTCCCTGCTCGGTTCGTTCTGCCTCGGGTACGCCTCCCTCCATGGCGGCGGCGCAGGAGATCTGACCTTCAGCGCCCTGATGTCCCAAGGTCCGGGTTTGTCCCGGCCCTGGGTCCTGATTGCGTGGGTGTTTCTGCTGGTCGGTTACGGCACGAAGATGGGTCTTGCGCCATTGCACACTTGGAAACCCGACGCCTACGGCGAAGCGCCCGG
>JBBQML010000428.1:0-5093 GCA_038328885.1 Verrucomicrobiota bacterium
GAGTTTGCGCTTCATGGTGGGGGGGGGGCGGGGGTGGCGACCCCGGACATTAGCAGTCAACATGCCACCGGGCCTTCCGCCACCGGACGCGGCGAGCGTCGAACCGGAGGCGCCCGCCTGTGGGATGTCGGCGTCCCGTTCCTGGGAAAGCCGCAATGCCTCCGGGCGGTTCAGGCGACTCGGAGGGCGAGGCGCTCGCGGGCGGAGGCGAGCCATCCACCGGGCGGGGGCGAATAGGGGCGGAAGACTTCGAGGTAGCCCTCGCGGTCCTGGTAGAGCAGGGCCCGGTGGAGCCCGAGGCGGCTGGCGCGCGGGTTGTCGATCAGGCTGGCGGAGTCGTTGGCGCTCATCTGGAAGAGCACCCGCAGGCCGAATTCGCTCAAGCTCTTCCGACCCAGAAAGCGGCTGACGTTGTTGTAGGTGTCGCAGGTCACCAGGGTGTGGAACCCGTGAGCCGGGCCTTCGGTCAGGAGTTCCTTGAACAGGGCCGCCGGCGAAGGGCCTGACTCGCCGGTGCCGAACCCGAAGTCGTCCTCCTGCCGCAATGCCCGGAACTGTTGCAATCCGTAAACCACCAGGAACCGCGCCGGGGCGTCTGCGATGGGCGGGGCGGCGGTCCGGGCTCGCAATTCGCCGGTCAGGTCCTCGAGCAGTTTCGAGACGTCCCCCGCACGGCCAAGCACGGCTTCCTGGGGGACGGCGCCGACGACCTCTTCGAGAAAGCTGCGGTCCGGGGAGTCGGGACTGCTGCCATCGAGCACGGAGAACCGGACGCCATCGCGCGAGTGCTGCGCGGAGAGGCTGACCAAGGCGAACCCCAACATAGCCAGCATGGCATCGTCCCGCTGTCCGACCATCAGGAGGTTGTCGCTGCTCCGACGAGCGAACGCGATCTCGGTGGGTCCCTTGATGGAATTTGGAGCGCCGAGCCAGGTCCTTGGGGTGCTGGAGGGCTGGAACCGGGGGTCGTCGAGCAGGCCTTGCAGGAGGGTGTTCTCACGGATGTCAGCCGGGGCGTCGCCCTCGAAGACCAGGGGCCCCGGAGGCGGGGTGGGGAGGGCATCCGCGAGCTGGCGGATATGGCGAAGGTGTAGGTCGCGGACGTCGTCGGGGAGCCAGACCACCTGGAACGGACTGTTGCCAGCCTTGGCCCCGGCGGCGTCGTTGTAGATGCCCTCCCCCGGGCGCGAGAGGAACCGGGGCGCGGGGTTGTCCTCATCCATGATCAGGAACGCATCGGCTTCGTTGCACTGGAGGGCGATGCGGACGACCATCTGGCCGAGGGTGCTGCGGGCGACGGTGTAGGAGCCCCCAAGGGTTTGGGATCCGAGGATCACGTGGAGGCCGAAGGCGCGGCCCTGGCGCACGATGCGATCGAGGAGGACGGACGCGTTTTGGGCGATTCGATCCTCCTCGATGAAGAACTCCTGGAATTCGTCGACGAGCAGGAGCACCCGGGGGAGGGGTGGGCTTTGAGGGCCCGCTGTGCGACGATAGGCCGGGAGGTCCTGGACCTGAGCGGCGCGAAAGAGGTCGCCGCGTCGCCGGAGTTCCTCATCGAGGCGTTGGAGCACACTGAGCCCGAATTCCCGATCGCTCTCGATCGCCACCACCCGGGCGTGAGGCAGGCGGTGGGTGGCGTAGCACTTGAACTCGACGCCTTTCTTGAAATCGACGAGGTAGAACTCCACCTGGTCCGGACGGCACCACAGGGCGAGGTTGGTGATCAGAACGTGGAAGAGTGTCGATTTGCCGGATCCGGTCTTGCCCGCGATGAGGGCGTGCTGCCGGGTGCCCTTGCCGAGCGCGAGATACTGGAGCTTGGTGGCGCCGGTGCGGCCGATGGCGACACGCAACTCGGTCCCGGTGTCGGTGGTCCAGCCCTCTTCCGCTGACGGAGCAATCTGGTCGAAGGGCACTTCGACGCGGTTGGAATCCACGTTCGCGCGGGCGACGCGTTGGATGAAGCGCGTGAGCGCTGGCGTATCGGCGGCGGGATCGAGATGAAGGGTTGTGCCGGGGATGGTGAGGCCGTTGAGCCGAGGCAGTGGCCCGGTCAGGTCGACCGTGACACATGTCTGGCGGAGCGCGGCGAGTGGGAAGTCCCCGGTCGGCGGCAGGCGTGGGTCGTGATGGACGAGCAGGTACACCCCGCAGCGGGCGCCGCTCGCCACGAGGCTGAGGAGGCGGCGGAGGGCGACGTCGGTGCAGCCGGCGGGGAAGTCCGCCAGCACGAGGAAGTGATACTTCTCGGCGATGTTGCCCGCCTGCTCGTTGTAGTCCGCGATCGTGCCGTACTCGTCGCGGAGGTACATCTGGATGACCTTCTCCAGGTGTTCGTTGAGTTCGGAGAGCCGCTACTCCAATTGGCCGGACTGCGTCCAGACGCGGCCGTTGATGACGTGCCCGGCCTCGTCGGCGAGGTGGGTGAGCGCGGCGAAGCTCTGGCCCAGGCCGACGGGGTCGTAGAGGGTGAAGGCGACGCGGCCCGGGGGGCTGTCGGCGAGCAACCGGCAGATCACCTGGTTGAGGGTGCTGATGGCCACGGCGCGGTGGTCGCCCTCGGCCTCGAGCAGGAGCGAGCCGGCGGTCGGGTACTCCAGGAGCAAGGGCAGTGACCAGTGCTCGGACCACGGTCTGGTGGCGGGTTTCGCTCCGACGGTCACCGATCCGGCCGGGGCCTGCCGAGTCGGGCTCTCGGTGTGGGCAGCCAGGGGAGCGGACGGGCGCGGTGCAGGCAGAGGCGGTTCCGAAGCCACGGAGCTCTCCAGAAATTCGGATGCGGCTGGAGGGATGAGTAGGCCCGATGCACTGGCGCTGGTCGCCGCCGCCAGGGCCCTCAGTTGTCCGGGCAGATCGGTTTCGAGATGGCCGAAGCGGACCCTCGGATTGAAGCGGCTCGGGGGCACCCACGATTCGGCGGGCACGGGATCGGGTGAGAATCCGTGGCCGGCGGCGCCACGGTGGAAGGTCTCGAGTGACTCGAGCAACGGCCTGGCCTCGCGCGTCGATTCCCCGGCCAGATCCGACAAGGCACCGAGACGATCTCCGTCGAGTACCTCCCGGGCCCGTTGCGCCTCGACCTCGACCGCCTGGAGTTGTCCGCGCGCGGCGGTCTGGATGTCGGCGGTCCGGGCGGCGTGGCTGGCCTCCAGCCGTTCGCGGGTGCGCCGCGCCAGGTGATCGTTCCGGGCCAGTGCCCGGGTGGCCCGCTGGTCCACCTGGTTGGGAAGGGCATGGCGATGTGCGGTCAGCCATTCTTGGAGTTCGGCCCAGGTGGCGTTGCAGCGATCGGTGGTCTGGGCGTGGGCCTGGTCCAAGTGGGCGCAGACCTCGCGATGGGCCAGCACGGACGCCAGCCGGGCAGATCGCTCGTGGGTCCGGGCGCGGGCGAAATCCGTGAGCAACCGCGTCAGGGCGGGGGTGGCGAGCCGGCGACCGAGGAAGTGGAGGAGCAGGCCCACCACCGTGGCCGCCCCGGCCAGGAGTCCGAGGTCGCGCGGGGACGGCGAGGCGATCCTGAAGTGCAGGAGCACCGGGATGATCAGCAGCGGCGACAGCACGAGGATGAGTCCCACCGGCCAGCCCCGCGAGAGGCGCGGGAGCACCAGACGCCGGAAAGCGGTCAGTTCTCGCCGGGTGGCGGCCACCGCGGCAGACAGGTCCGCCAACAGCCGATCCTCCGGAAGGGAGCGTTCCTCCTCGCTGGGTTCAGGGACGTTGCCGAGTTGGCGGAGGATGCTCCTGCCGTACACCCCGAGGAGGCCGTGGGCCTCATGCTCGAGGGTGAGCAGTTCCCGTCGGGTGGCGTCGAGCGTGGTGGTGGTGGCCGAGAGCACGGCATCGGCGGCGGTGCGCCCGGCGTCGTGCTCGCGGGTGGACCGGAGCATATCGCGCTGGACCTCGAACTTGCGGCGGCCTTCCTCGGCCTCGACGCGCTCGGCCGCAGCCTTGCGGGCGGTTCTTTGTGCCTGGCGGATGCGGTTGGCGCGGGCCAGGGCTCGGGCCTCGGCGGCCGTGACAGCGGCTTGGCGGGCTTCGCCGAGGCGAGCCAGTTCGGCATCCAGTTGGGATCGCAGCGATTCCGCTGCCTGAGCCGCCCGGCGTCGGGTGAGGTTCTCCCGTTGTCGGGTGCTCTCGTCGAGGGCGTGACGTTGTCCGGCGAGCCGGGCGTCGAGAGCGCGGAGACGTTCCAGCGACTCCATGATCCGAGCCGGGCCGGGGTACGGATCAATCACAGTCCCTCCTTGCCTTCTTCAGGATCTCGTCCAGTTGCTCGAGAGCGACCCCGGCCCGTTCCACCGCGGCAAAGAGCGGCACGAGGTGTCGTTGCTCGAACTCATCGCGCTTCGCGTCGGACCAGACATCGCGCGTCTCCTGCCAGCGGGCGGAGAGGTCGCGGGTGAGGGCCATCAGGCGGGAACGACTGCTGCCAAGGCTCATGCGGACTTCGGGGACGCGGGTGCCGCGGGGGGGGGAGAAGGGGCGGCGGTGGACGCTGCCACCGCCCCGGGTTCGGTGCTCTCGGGAGCGCTCCCCGGCAGTGCGTCCGACGGAGCAGGCGGGATCTGTCCGGGGCGTGTCCCGGTGTAGTCGGTGAGCGTTCGGACCACCTGGGTGAGCCAGGCAACGGCCTGGCCCATATCCTGCGCCAGAACACTGTCGAGACTCCCTACCTGGCGGGAGAGCGATTCGGTGCGGAGACCGAAATCCCGGATCCAGCGGTGGAGGACGCGCCGGTGCTCCTCCGCCTCGGCAAGCGCCTGACGGGCGCGGTGCACCGCCATCTGTTCGCTGCCCATGGTGTCGCGGAACGAGGAGAGTCGGGCGCTGAGGAGTGCGGCCTGCGCATCCTCGGCGGCGCGGGAGCAGCGCCGAAGCTCCCGGTCGCTCTTCTGTTGCTGGTCCGTCTCGAGCCAGAGCTGGGTGCGGCGGAGCTCGGCTGACACCTCCTCGACCACGGGGCGGGTCTTGGAGAGGTAGACGATGAGGTGGGCGCGGAAGGCCTCGATGGCCTCGACCGAACCGACCTGTGCGCGTTCAGCCATGCGTTCAGCGCTGGTGGAGGTACTCCTCGATGCGATGGGCCTTCC
>JBBQML010000429.1:0-5078 GCA_038328885.1 Verrucomicrobiota bacterium
CGCGGCGCCGGCCGCGTTGGTCATCATGGTCACGGGCGTGCCGGAGTTGGCGCAGGCGGTCGCGCTCACCCGCAACGGTCTGTTCGACTATCTCCCGAAACCCGTGGAGATCGGGGCGCTGGAGGCGGCGATCGCGCGGGCGGGGTTACGCTGGTCGCATGCGGAGGTGACCACGGGCGAGCCAGGATTCGTCGGAAGCGCCCGGGCCTTTCAACTCGCGGCCGGCCTGCTTCAGCAGGCGGCCCGGCACCGGGAGGCTATCGTGTTGGTGCTCGGCGAGACCGGCACGGGTAAGGAACTGGCGGCGCGCCAGCTTCACCGGTGGAGCCACCCGGAGGCCGAGGCTCCGTTCGTCGCCCTGAACTGCTCCGCGGTACCGGCGGAGATGTTCGAGGCCGAACTCTTCGGCAGCGAGCGCGGCGCCTACACCGGGGCCGACCGCCGCCGGGGCGGGTTGGTGGAGGCGGCGGACGCCGGGACACTCTTCCTGGATGAAATCGGGGACGTCCCGCTCACGCAGCAGAGCAAATTGCTGCGCTTCCTCGAGTCCCGCGAGTACCGTGCGTTGGGCGCGTCGGTGACGCGCCGGTTTGGCGGACGGATCGTGGCGGCGACGAATCGCGACCTGCCGGAGGAGGTCCGGAAGGGCCGGTTCCGCCAGGACTTGCTGTACCGGTTGGACGTGGTCCGGGTTCTGCTGCCGCCGCTGCGGGAGCGGCGGGAGGACATTCCGATCCTCACGGGCCATCTGCTCGGGCAGTTGTGCGTCAAGTACGGTCGCCGTTGTCCCACGCTTCGCCCCGGCGACGTCGAAGATCTCGCGAGGCATGCGTTTCCGGGCAATGTCCGGGAGCTGCGAAACATCCTCGAGCGGTCGCTGCTGCACACCATGGAAGGCGATGCCTGCCTGGCCCTCGACCGTTCGTGGCTTTCGCCGGTGTCGATTCCGGGGACGGGTAAGGGGACGGCGGACGGACTGGACGCCCCAGGGGCGACGAGCGGGTTGGCCTCTGGTGGGGTAGTCCCGGGCCGGCAGTTGAGCCCGATGGAATTGCAGGAGTACGAGCTTTTCAAACGGGTCCTGAAGGAGGAAGGCGGGGCCATTCGGCGGACGGCCGCTCGGTTGGGTGTGTCGCACCAGGTCGTGCTGCGGCGGTTGCGCTGGTGGCCCGAGTTGCGGGACCTGACACGCCCTTCAGTTCCGGGTGACAAAGCGCCCGGGGAATCGTCTGCAGGTTGAGGGCTTGGCATGCCGGTTGCTTTGGCGGCCCCGGTACCGACGGATGTCACCCCCCATTTCCAGGATCGTCCGCCATCCGACCCGTTCGACCGGATTCCTCGTGGTTGGGGCCCTAGGGCACTGCGGGTGCCTGGTCTTGGGGTTGGCGCTGGCGTCGTCCCTCGGCGCCCGGAGTGCGGAGCCTCCGCTCGCGGTGCCGGCGGCGGCGCAGGTCCGGTTGGTGGAATGGGCAGGGCGGGTGGAGGTGCTGCGATCGGCGACGCACCGGTGGGAGATCGCCCGAACGAACCTGGTGTTGGGACCCGGGGACCAGATCAGAACCGCCGACGGCAGCCGAGCCACCCTGCAGTTCCAGGACCGGAGCGTGTTCCGGCTCAACCAGGGGAGCTTGTTGGAAGTGCGGGCGACCATTCCCCGGGAGGACGGCCACAAGTCATTGTTCCTGCGCTGGGGCGAGCTCTTCTTCCTGGATCGGGAGCGGCCGTCCAGGTTGGAGCTCGGCACTCCCACCACCACCAGCGCGATTCGGGGCACGGAATTCCTGCTGGAGGCCGAAGCGGTGGGCGGATTTACCCGGCTGCGGTTGTTGGATGGGGCGGTGCGCTTCACCGCTCTGGCCAGTGCGGAGACGGCGGACCTGGTGGCCGGTCAGGAAGCGACCGTGGGGGCCACTGGACACCTGGAGGTCCGGCCGCTCCTCGTCCATGCCGGCTTGATCCAGTGGTGTCTCCACTACCCGGCGGTGCTGGATCCCGCGGAGTTGGCCTTCAGCCCGGTCGAGGCTGCCGCCCTGGCCGAATCGGTGCGGCACTATCGGAACGGTGACCTTCGCGCGGCGCTGATGGCTTTGCCTGACCCGGGGCAGAGCCTGACGCTGGGGCCGTCGGCCAGGGTCTACCTGGCAGGGTTGCGGTTGGCGGCGGGGCAGGTGGGGTCGGGCGAATTGGACCTGCCGACCGGTGGGGACGCAGCGGCCTCCCGGGCGGCGGCGGCCTTGCGAAGGTTGGTGGCGGTGACGCGTGGCGACGTCCCCGAGCCTGGCCAGGGGGTGTCCGTCTCGGCGTCGGAATGGCTGGTGGCCTCCTATGAACTGCAGGCGCGTTCGAAGCTGGCGGAGGCGCGCGATGCCGCCCGCCAGGCCACGGCGCTGGCCCCGGGTCTGGGCTTCGCCTGGATACGGTTGGCCGAGCTCGAGTGGAGCCTCGGGCGCGTGGAGGCGACGCGGGTGGCGCTGGCGGAGGGACGTCGAGGTGCGCCGAGCCATCCCCTGGGGTGGGTGTTGGAGGGATTTCGCGCGCTGGCGGTGGGGAAGCTGGCGGCGGCGCGGCAGGCCTTCGCTGCGGGGCGCGACCTCGACGCGAGCCTGAGCGAGGCGTGGCTGGGTTTGGGGTTGGTGGCGGAGCGGGAAGGGCAGGGGGCGGAGGCACTGAGGTGCTTCCAGGTGGCGGTGATCCAGGATCCGCGGCGGAGCGTGCTGCGGGCTTACCTGGGGAAGGGTTGGGCGGCGGCCGGCGAGGACGCGCTGGCGGAACGTGAGTTCGATCTGGCGCTGGCGTGGGATCCCGGCGACCCGACCGGCTGGCTGTACCGCGGTCTCTACCGGCAGCAAACCCATCGGCTCAACGCGTCGGTGCGCGACCTCGAACGTTCGGTGGCCGAGAACGACAACCGGAGCCCGTTTCGCTCGAGCCTTCTTCTGGACCAGGATCGGGCGGTGCGCCAGGCGGACCTGGCGTTGAGCTATTCGGCCGTGGGCTTCGACGAAGTAGCGGCACGGCGGGCGAGTCGGGCGATTGGTGACGACTACGCCGATCCCTCCGGGCACCTCTACCGGGCGCGGACGCTGCAGGCAGGGGAGGATCCGATGGGGTTCGAACTG
Source organism: Verrucomicrobiota bacterium (assembly GCA_038328885.1). Classification (GTDB taxonomy): domain Bacteria; phylum Verrucomicrobiota; class Verrucomicrobiia; order Limisphaerales; family CAIMTB01; genus CAIMTB01. The sequence goes on from JBBQML010000429.1 coordinate 3,120, forward strand.
CGGGACGAAGCGGCGCGGCAGTCCGAGTTGCTGATCGCCAACCTGCTGTCGCCCCCGGAGGGCGCCAACCTCTCCCAGTTGTTCTCGGAGCAGTCGTTCTACCGCGGCTTTGAGGGGCGACGGGTCGGGGGGACTTCCCTCACGGAGTACCGCAGTCAGGGCGACTGGGCGGAATCGGTCTCCCTCTACGGGACGGTGGACCGGTTGGGCTATGCCGTGGATGGCCGTTATGTGTCGTCGACGGGCGATCGTCCGAACGGCACACGGGAGGAAGGGGCATTTGGGGTGACCTTGAAACAGGCGCTCACGGAGAGCGACGGGCTCTACCTCCAGGCGGGCTGGCTGCGCCGGTCCGGCGACGATCCGACGCGGCTGTGGGATCCTGGTGCGGCGGTGCCGGGGTACCACTTCACCGAGACCGAGGCGCCGTTCGCGTACCTCGGCTATCATCGCGAGTGGTCGCCAGCGGCCCATTCGCTGGTGCTGATTTCCCAACTCGAGGACCGGCTGACCGTGGAGGATCCGGACCCCGCGGTGCTGTTCCTCCGTGAACGCTCCGGGTCACCGGTGAGCCTGGGATTGGATCCCTTTTTCGAGGCTTGGTCGGAAAGTGAGTTCCGACTGACTTCGGCGGAGGTGCAACAGATCTGGCAGACCGACCAGCAGACCTTGGTGGCGGGCGTCCGCGGTCAGGTAGGTGAGGTTCGCGGGGAGGAGCGTTTGATTCGGGACCTTGGCGGAACGCTACCCAGCGCGGCGGGCAGTCCGGACTACGTGGGTCTCGGCGCCTACGTCTACGACACCTGGCGGTGGGGCGACGCCTGGCGGGTGACCCTGGGGATGGCGTTCGACGACCTCACCTATCCGCGCAACGCGAGTTGGCCACCAACGACCGGTTCGGAGGAGCGGCGGTCGCAGTGGTCGCCCAAGCTGGGGATGGAATGGCATCCCTGGTCGGGAGGCGCCTGGCGGGGTGCGGTGGGGCGCGGGCTCGGCGGACAGGATTTCGCCCAAAGCCTCCGGCTCGAACCCACCGAGCTCGCGGGTTTTACGCAGGTGTTCCGGAACGTGGCACCGGTCTCGACTGCGGGGCTGCTGACCGGGCTGCCGCAGGACTTCGCCGGGATCGGCTTCGACCAGACCGTGGGCACGTCCATGCACGCCGGCCTGACGCTCGGGTATCTCGCTACGGCCGGCGACCGTTCCTTGGGGGTGGTGCGCAACAGCGGCTTCATTCCGGTGCCGGACGCAACCGGCGAACTCGGGCAGGAGGTGAGCTACCGCGAGCGGAGTCTCGAGGCCTACGCGGCCAGCCTCCTCGGGGAGCGCTGGGCGGTTGGAATCCGTTACCGACTCACCCATTCGGAAGGGTCGACCGGGTTTCCCTCGCTGCCGGATGCTCTTCCGGGTGTGTCGGAGTTGGCGGGTGACCAGGACGCGCTTCTCGGACAACTCCAACTCTTCGCCGTGTACCACCATGAGTCCGGGTTCTACGCGGGGTGGACCTCGGACGCGTACCACCAGCAGAGCGGGGGGACGGCGCCGGAATCCGCGGGGGAGCATTTCTGGCAACACCAGGCCTGGGTGGGGTACCGGTTGCCTCGGCGCCGCGCGGACCTGCGGATCGGGGTGGTGAACCTCACCGGGGAGGACTACCGGCTTTATCCCCTGAACCCGTATCAGGAGCCACCCCGGGAACGGGCGGTCGAGGTGCGGTTGAGGCTGCATTTCTGACCCGGACCCTCCGATTCCCCGGGGAAATCCCCGAGAAGTGACCGCGAAACCGGCGAAGCACGCGAAAAGGAACCGGGAGCACAAGAGAGTTCGGGGGAGAGTTCGTGGGGCGCGAAAGGGGGAGCGCCCGGGTCGTCGTCCGCGCCCGCACTCACCATTCGATTTCTTTCGCGTTTATCGCGCTTTTCGCGGTCGATTCTCCCGGGATTTCCCGGACTGACGATC
>JBBQML010000430.1:0-5072 GCA_038328885.1 Verrucomicrobiota bacterium
GTCCGGGAGTTCGGATCCGCCTCCCTTCTATCCCCAGATCTGCCGGTCGAGGGAACGGAGCTGCACCGCCTCCATGACATGGTCCGCGGCAAGCGACTCGCTCCCGGCCAGGTCGGCGATGGTGCGGGACACTTTCAGGATGCGGTCATAGGCTCGGGCGCTGAGTCCGAGATCCTGCATGGCGTTCTTGAGATACTCGCGCGTCGACTCCTCCAACTGACAGTGGCGCCGCACGTCGCGGCTTTCCATGCGAGCGTTGCAGGTCACCGCCGGGTTCCGCCGGAAGCGCTCCTGCTGCTTCCGACGCGCCGCGATCACCCGGGCGCGGACCTCCGCGGAAGCTTCCCCCGGCCGGTCCGCACTCATGTCATGGAACTTCACCGGCGGCACTTCCACGTGCAGATCAATGCGGTCCAGCAACGGCCCGCTGATCCGACCGAGGTAGGCCTGGATCTGACGCGGGGAGCATTTGCTTTCCCGCGGCATCTTGCCGTCAGGCGTGGGATTCATCGCCGCCACCAGCATGAACTGCGCGGGGAATGTCATCGTGCCCGCCGCGCGACTGATAGTGACGCGCCCCTCTTCCATCGGCTGCCGCAGGGTCTCCAGCACGCTGCGCTTGAATTCGGGAAGTTCGTCGAGGAAGAGCACCCCATGGTGCGCCAGGGAGATCTCCCCCGGAGTGGGATTCGCGTTGCCCCCGAGCAGGCCGGCGTCGCTGGCGGTGTGATGGGGGGACCGGAACGGACGCTGCGTGACCAGGGCCTGCCCCGGGGACAGCAAACCCGCGATGCTGTGCACCTGCGTGGTCTCCAGGGCCTCATCGAGGGTCAGCGGAGGCAGGATCGTGGGGAAGCGGCGCGCCAGCATCGACTTGCCCGTTCCCGGCGGCCCGAGCAGCAGCAGGTTGTGCCCGCCCGCGGCCGCCACCTCCAGAGCCCGCTTCACCGACTCCTGACCCTTCACGTCGGCAAAGTCCAATCCATCGACCACGGGCGCCTCGAACAACCGCTCCACGTCGACCTTCACCGGGGCCAACCGAAGCTCGCCGTCGAGAAAGGACGCGGCTTGACGGAGATTGCTGATGGGGAAGACCTCCAACCCCGCAACCACGGCCGCCTCCGGCGCGTTCTCCGCGGGCACGAGAATCCCCGCACAACCGAGGGCTCGCGCCCGAAGTGCGATGGGCAACACCCCCTTCACGGGCCGCACCCCGCCGGTCAGCGCCAGTTCGCCAATGACGGCATATTGCTCGAGCCTGGCCGACAGCATCTGTTCACTCGCGGCGAGCATGCCGAGCGCGATGGGAAGGTCGAAGCTGGGACCCTCCTTGCGGACATCGGCGGGCGCGAGGTTGATCGTGGTCCGACCCAGCGGGAACTTGAACCCCGAGTTCGACAGGGCCGTGCCCACCCGATCCCGCGACTCCTTCACGGCCGCATCCGGCAGGCCCACGATCACCACCAGCGTGTCACCCCAGCCCACGTTCACCTCGACCTCGATGGGGTAGGCTTCGACGCCCTGCACGGCGGCGGAACGGACCTTGGCAAGCACAGGCGCGGGTTAAGCAGCAGCGCGGGTCCGTTGACAATCCGAAATGCAGGGAACCCGTGGATGCACCGGGCCCCACACGCCCGCCGGGATCGCGCTTGACGATTCCATTGTGATATCACATGAATATCGCCACCCCGCGCGACTGACCGTCCGGGGAAATCGTATAACGCCATGAATCCCGACACTCGGACCACCAATCGCGAACGTCTGGTCGAAGTCCTCAACGGCTGGGCCATCCTTCCGGTGCACCTGCTGCTGCTCCCCGGGAGCGTGGTCCTGCTGATCTACTCCATCGCCGCCGGGGTGGAGGCCCAGGGCCATCCCTACTGGCTGGCGCTGGCTGCGGCCGTTGTCGGGATCCTGACCTGGATCCTCACGCTCAGCGGCTACTTCACCCTCCAGCCCAACGAGGCGCGGGTCCTCGTGCTGTTCGGAGCCTATCGGGGCACGGTGCGCAAAAGCGGCTTCCACTGGGGCAATCCCTTCTACAGCGGCAGCGCCGAAATGCGGAAGCCCGGGGCCGAGGCCCCGAAACACCCGCGCAACAAGCTCTCTCTCCGCACCCGCAACTTCAACAGCGAGCGGCTCAAAGTGAATGACCGTCGCGGCAATCCCATCGAGATCGCCGCGGTGATCGTCTGGCGCGTCGCTGACACTGCCCAGGCCATGTTCGACGTCGACGACTACGAGAACTACGTGCGGGTGCAGAGCGAGTCGGCGATCCGCCACCTGGCCAGCTGCTACTCGTACGATCACGGCGAGGACAACGAGGTCACTCTGCGCAGCGGCGTGGAGGAGGTGTCCGCCGCCCTGCGAGCCGAACTCCAGCAACGACTCGGCAAGGCGGGCGTGGTGGTCGATGAGGCGCGGCTGACCCACCTGGCCTACGCCCCCGAGATCGCGCAGGCGATGCTGCGCCGGCAGCAGGCGGAAGCCATCATCGCCGCCCGCCGGAAGATCGTGCAGGGCGCCGTGGGCATGGTGGATCTGGCTCTCCGGGAGTTGGGCGAAAAGGGGGTGGTCACGCTCGACGACGAGCGGAAGGCGTCCATGGTGTCGAACCTGATGGTCGTCCTGTGCAGCGAGTCGGAGGTCCATCCGATCGTGAACACGGGCACGCTCTACACATGAACCGCGCCAGCCACGGCCTGGGTACCCATGAACCCTCCAAGTTCCAACGGTTCACGTTCGGACCGACGGGCCCGAACACGGTTTGCCGCCCCGTGGAGCAACCTGCTCCGACTCATCACGGCTTTGACGACCCTGATCCTGGTGGTGGCCCTGTGGTTCTCCTTCCCCGCCGCGATCTCGCCCACCCAGCGCTGGTTGGTCGTGGCCACCGTGGGGCTGTTGTTGCTGGGGGGACCAGCGTTCATGGTCCGCGGGTACCATCTGACCCCGCACGCGCTTTACATCCTCAGACCCGGCTGGCAGACGACAATCTCCCTCGCCGGGTTGCTCTCCATCGAGGCGGGCCCCGACCTGACCGGACGGGCGATACGCCTGTTCGGCAATGGGGGGTTCTGGTCCTTCACTGGCCTCTATTGGAACTCACGACTGGGTCGATTCCGCGTATTCGCCAACGATTCCTCGCGCGTGGTGGTGCTGCGTTTCCCGCACCGCCGGGTTGTCATCGCCCCGGACGACCCGGCCGGGTTCGTGGAGGATGTCCGGAGGGCGGCCGGTCTGGTCGCTTGAGCCATCCGGGAGCGCCACCCCACCGCTGACCGCCTCTCCAGGTCACGCACCAGCCAGTCCCAACCCGTCCTCGTCATGGCCGAACGCAAGGCATTCCTGCTCCGCATCGACCCCGATCTCTGGCCCGAACTGGAGTCCTGGGCGCAGTCGGAACTGCGCAGTGTGAACGGTCAGATCGAGTACCTCCTCCGCGATGCCGTCCAGCGCCGCACGGGCCGGTCGCTCGCGCAGGGTCGGTCGCGGGCCAAGCCGCCCCCATCGCCGCCGGAAGCCGGCGGAAAGGGCCCGTGACCCGGGAAATTGCCCCTTGCCCCCGGCGCGGGGTCGCCAATCCTCGCCCCGCCACCATGCGACGCACCGTTCGATCCGGGTTCTTACTGGGCTGCGCCCTCACCGCCCTCACCCTCCTGTCCGCGGACGTCGGGCGAGCCACGGCACCGGTCTTTCGCCCGACCAAGCTGGCGGAGCTGGATGCAGCGATCCTGACCGCGATCACCAACCAGGCAACCCCCGGGGCGGTGCTCTGGCTGGAGCGTGGAACCTCGAGCTACCATCGCGCCTACGGCCAGCGCGCCGTGCGACCGACCGCGGAGCCGATGACCGAGGACACCCTTTTCGACGCGGCCTCGCTCACGAAGGTCCTCGCCACCACGCCGGCCGTTCTGCTCCTGGTCGAACGCGGGCAGGTCCGGCTGCACGCCGCCGTGAAAACCTACCTGCCGGGGTTCACCGGCGAAGGCCGCGACGCCATCACGGTTCGGCACCTGCTGACCCACACCTCCGGACTGCGCCCGGGGATCGGCCTGCGCCCGGAGTGGTCAGGCTATGAGGCGGGGATCGAGCGGGCGCTCGCCGAGAAGCCGGAAGCCGCACCCGAGGTCCGCTTCCGCTATAGCGACATCAACTTCATCCTGCTCGGCGAGCTGGTCCGCCGGGTGAGTGGTCAGCCATTGGATCGCTTCGCCGCCGAGAACATCCACCGCCCGCTGGGGATGGTGGACACGGGGTACCACCCGGCCCCCAGCCTCCTGTCCCGAATCGCGCCGACGACTCTCGCCGGGGACACCTGCCTGCGAGGTGTGGTCCACGACCCAACGGCCCGGCGTCTGGGCGGGGTGGCCGGGCACGCGGGCCTGTTTACGACAGCCGCCGACACCGCGCGGTTCGCCCGGATGATGCTCGCCGGCGGCACCCTCGACGGCCGGCAGGTGTTCCGCTCCGAAACCGTGCGTCTCATGACGTCCGTCCAGTCCCCACCCGCCCTCGGCGACGCGCGCCGCGGCCTCGGCTGGGACATCGACTCCCCGTACGCGGGTCCCCGGGGTGAGCATTTCCCGGTGGGGAGCTACGGTCACACCGGGTGGACGGGAGGATCGCTCTGGATCGATCCGTTCTCCGGCACGTTCGTGATCTTGTTGGCGAACCGCAATCACCCGACGGAGGACGGCAACGTGCTCCCCTTGCGGCGGCTGGTGGGCACCCTCGCGGCCGAGGCCGTGGAGGGATTCAACTTCCACGGCGTGCCGGAAGCCCTGCCACGCCAGGCCAAAGCCGCCACCCCCGCGCCCTCCTCCCGCGCCGCGGCGATGCCTCCGCCCCCGGCGGTGCGCAATGGGATCGACGTCCTCGCCGCCCAAGGCTACGGCCCGGTGCAGAAGCTCAAGCTCGGGCTGATTACCAACCACACCGGCACGGATCAATACCGCAACCCGACAATCGACCTCCTGAAAAGCGCCCCCGGGGTGGATCTGCGGGCCCTGTTCAGTCCGGAGCACGGCATCCGGGGTCAACTCGACGAGAAGGTCCCCGACGGGATCGAC
>JBBQML010000431.1:0-5063 GCA_038328885.1 Verrucomicrobiota bacterium
AGCCCGGGGCCGGAGCTGACGCCGTCGGAGGCGGCCAGTCCGCCGTGACCTCGAACCGCGGACCGGCACCCGCGATCGGGGCGGTGACGCACGACCCGTGGTTCGAGGAGGTGGGAGCCCGGGCCGGGGTGACGTTCCGCCAGGACTCAGGCCACCGGGGACGGTTCCTCATGCCGGAGATCAACACGGGGGGTGTGGGACTGCTCGACTACGATGGGGATGGCCGACTGGATGTCTTTTGTGTCGATGGGGGAGCGGCGGATCCCGCGGCCGGCGGGAGGCCGCGGCACCGGCTCTATCGAAGCGTCGGGCCGTGGCGGTTCGAGGACGTCACGGAACGGGCGGGCCTGGGTGCGCTCGGGGGATATGGCATGGGAGTGGCGTGCGCGGACTACGACGGGGACGGGCACACGGACATCTACCTGCTGAACCTGCGCGCGAACGCGCTCCTGCGAAACCGTGGGGACGGCACCTTCGAGGATGTGACGGCGCGGGCGGGGGTGGCCGGGGACGAATGGAGCAGCAGCGCGGCCTTTCTGGATTACGACCAGGACGGTGATCTGGACCTGTTCGTGGTGAACTACCTTCACTGGGCGATTGATCGGGAGGTGGCCTGCCACTCCCGGGGTGGCGTACCTGACTACTGCTCCCCGTTGAGTTACCGCGCACCGGCGGGGGATCGGCTGTTTCGCAACCGGGGCGATGGAACGTTTGAGGAGGTGACGCGTGCCGTCGGTTTGGACCAGGCCTTTGGGAACGGACTGGGTGTGGCGACCGGGGACTTTGACCAGGATGGCTGGGTCGATGTCTTCGTGTCGAACGACGCCATGCCCAACCAACTCTGGTTGAACCGCGCCGGGCAGCGCTTCGAGGACGCCGCGGCGTTGCGCGGATGCGCGATGAACGTGCTAGGGATCCCCCGTGCCGGGATGGGCGTGGTGGCCGTGGACCTCCTGGATCGGGGTTGGCTTGATGTGTTCGTGACCCACCTTGCGGGCGAGGGCAACGGCCTCTTTCTCAACCGTGAGGGGTTCTTCACCGACACGATCACCCCCCGCGGTCCAATGGCCTCCAGTCGGGCGTTCACCGGTTTCGGGGTGGCCTTGAGGGATTTCGATCACGATGGGGAATTGGACCTGTTCGTGGCCAACGGCCGCGTTCGTCTGGGCGCGCAAGACCTCGATCCGGTGGACCCGTTCGCCGAGCCCAACACCCTGCTGCGCGGCTTGGGGCGAGGTGAGTTTGTCGAGGTGAAGCCGGCCGGCGGGACGGTTCCCCCGCTCCTGGCAACGAGCCGGGGGGCGGCCTTCGGCGACCTCGACAACGACGGGGCGGAGGATGTGGTGATCCTCAACAAGGACGGGCCGCTGCATGTTCTGCGCAACCGCGTGGGTGGGCGGGGGCAGTGGGTGGGACTGGATCTGCGGGACCGCCGTGGCGGGGTTGCGCGGAATGCCGTCGTGCGGTGTGTGGCGGCCGGTCGGACCCGGTGGCGCCAGGTCCAACCCCATGAAGGGTACGCCTCGAGCAACGACCCCAGGCTGGTGCTGGGTCTCGGTGCCGTCGGTGCGCTGGACGAAGTGAGCGTCCGCTGGCCGGGGACGCGCGAGGAGGAGTCCTTTGGTCCCCTGCCGGCCGGCCGATACCACCGGATTGTCCAGGGAAGCGGCCGGGAGGTGGTGCGGCGATGACACCCCTGAACCGCGTTGCCTTCTCGCAGTAACTCATTAATCTCCTCCCATGATTCCTGCTTTCCTGCGCCGCGGATCCGCGCTGCTTCTGGGAGTTCTACTGCTCGGGGTCGGTTGCGGCCCGAAGGTCGCCAACGTGGACCTGAAGAAGCAGATGGACGCCCTCTCCGGTGACACCGACGCCAAGGTGGCTGCCCTGGCCGAGATCTCCAAGCTGGGGCCGGAGGCTGGACCGGCGCTGGCCAAGATCGTTCCGCTGCTCAAAGACGAGGATCCCGTGGTCCGGCGCACGGCGGCCTTCACCTTGGGGGCGATGGGGCCGGCGGCGAAGTCGGCGGTGCCCGACCTCAAGGCGCTGTTGGAGACCGAGGACCGGGATCAGTTGACGGCCGCGGCCAATGCCCTGCGGTCCATTGACCCCTCCGCGATGCCGGGAGTGAAGGTCGAGAACACCTCGAACTGAAAGGCCTTGGGCCGGTGCCTCGGTTGCGCAGACCCCCCGGCCACCACCCGGCGTCCACCGGCGCACCGACTCACGCCTTCCCCGACGTCCGAGGCTGGCGCTGGAGCACGTCGTGGACGGCTTGCAGCACCGTTTGGGACTCGCAGGGCTTCGTGAGAATCGCGTCGAACCCCACACTCTCGACGTCCTCGCACGTCGTGTCGGGGCCCAGGCCCGTCAGGGCGATGATCGGCAGTTTGCGACCGGAGGCGCGTACGGCGCGGAAGAGGCTGATGCCGTCCATGACCGGCATCATCAGGTCGGTCACGAGCAGTTGGGCGCCGGGGCTGCGCACGAGGAGGTCCATCGCCGACCCACCGTTCGCCGCGGTCAGGACGCGGTACCCGTGGCGGATGAGAAGCGTGCGCAGGAGGCTGCGCACGGCTTCCTCGTCATCCGCCAGGAGGATGAGGGCGCCCTGGCCGCGCGGGGCTGAGAGGGGGGAGGGCGATGTGGAACTGGGGACGGGCTCGGCTTCCGCGGGCAGGTAGACACGGAACTCCGAACCCCGGCCGGGCTGGCTTTCGACATCAATGAACCCGCCGTGGCTGCGGACGATACCGAGCACGGTGGAGAGCCCGAGACCCGTTCCCTGTCCCAGCGGTTTGGTGGTGAAGAAGGGGTCGAAGATTCGTTCCTGAACCTCCGGGCTCATGCCGGTGCCGGTGTCGGATACGGACAGCAGGACGTAGTTTCCCGGCGGCGTCTCGGCGGTTGCCGGGACCCCGGCGGCAGGGAGGGTGATGGTGCCCAGTCGCAGCTTGAGCTCGCCCCCGGCCGGCATCGCGTCCCGGGCGTTCACGCACAGGTTGAGCACCACCTGGTGGAGTTCCGTGATGTCGGCGTTGACCGTGGGCATGTCCCGGCTGGATTCCTCCACGATGCGGATGTTGCGTGGGAACGTCTCCTGGGCGAGGCGGGCGATTTCGCGGACGAGGTGCCGGGGTTGCACGGGTGCGCGGGGGCCGTCGCCGCCGCGCCCGAACGCCAGCAGTTGTTTGATGATGGCGGCGCCGCGGCGGGCGCTCTGCTGGATCAGGTCGAGGAACTCGGGAGCGGAACTGCGCAGCGACTCCTGGCGGAGCATGTCCACCGACATGAGGATCGGGGTGAGGATGTTGTTGAGGTCGTGGGCGACGCCGCCGGCCAGGGTGCCGATCGATTCCAGGCGCTGGGCGCGCAGCAGGCGGGTTTCGAGTGCTTTCCGCTCGGTGATGTCCTGTTTGATGGCGATGAAGTGGGTGATGTCGCCGCGATTGTCCCGAACCGGGGTGATGGTGTTCTCCTCGATGTAGCTGGTGCCGTCCTTGCGGAGGTTGGTGATTTGCCCGTGCCAAACCTCGCCGGCCAGGATGGTCTCCCAGAGATGGCGGTAGAACTCGCGGGCATGGTGGCCGGACTTGAGGATCCTGGGATTTTGCCCGAGCGCCTCTTCAGGGGTGTATCCGGAGGCGGTGGTGAAGGCGGGGTTGATCCAGACGATCTGACCTGAGCGATCGGTGATGACGACCACGTTCGCGGCCGCTCGGAGGGCGGCGTCCTGGAGTCGCAACCGGTCCTCCGCCTGCTTGCGACTGCTGACGTCGCGTACCACGGCCAGGATGCGGCCCTCCCCGCCGATGCTCGAGCTGCGGAGGGAAACCTCCGTCCAGAAATGCCCGCCGTCCTGCCGCCGGGCAAGCCATTCAAAGACCTGTGGCCCCTCGAGTTGCGTCCTCTCCAACCATCGCTCCGCCGCGGCCTGGTCGTAGGACGGCTCCCCGGCGCTGAGGTCGCCGATGGTCTTCCGCAAGGCCTCCTCCTTGGAGTCGAACGCATACATGCGCAGCATCGCCTCGTTGAGGTCGATAAGCCGGCCCGTGGTGACGTCGACGATGAAGATGGCCTCGTTGGTGGCATTGAAGATCTCGCGGTAGCTGCGCTCGCTGGCGCTCAACGCCGCGACCGCTCGCTGTCGCTGCTCGCCATCGTCGAGGCGGTCGAGTCCGTACGAGATGTCCTGGGCGGCACGCTCCAAGAGTGCGAGCTCCGGGGCCTGGAACCAGCTCCGCACGGAGGCGTACATCACCAGGGCTCCGCAGATTCGGCCGCGGAGCCGGATGGGCATTGCGGCGGCGGCCTCCAACCCGGCCTGGCGGGCGAGGTCATGCCAGGGAGCGGTGTCAGGGTCGCTGAGAAACTCGTTGCTCACCGCGATTTCGCCGGTGCGCACGCATCGACCCACGGTGCCGCGGCCCTCCGGGGAGTCCTGTAACGAGACCTTGAGGCGGGGCAGCAGGTGCTGGGGGTCGCCGCTGGCAGCCATCGGGGTCACGCGTTGCGTGGCCTCGTCCACCCACCCGACCCAGGCGCTGTGGAGTTCCCCGTGCTGGGTGATGGACTGGCAGACTCCGTTCAGCAGCTCGGCACGGCTCGTGGCGTGAATGATCGAGTGGTTGACCTGGGTGATGGCGTTCGAGAGCCGGCTCAGACGCTCGATCTCGCGCTGCAGGTCCACGCGCTGCGTGGCATCCCCGAGTTCGCGGCTGAGGGCGGCGACCCGACGACGGTGCCACCAGACCGCTCCCACCACCCCGAGCGCCACCAGCGTGAGGAACGTGGCGAGGGCGGGGGTGGATACGTCGACCACGATTCCGGCCGGGACGAAGGCGGCCGTCAGCGCGGGGCGGGAGCGAAGGGGTGGGTGCGGGCCGTTCATGAGAACTCCTGATCAAGCGAAGCGTGGCTGGCGGCCGAGTGTGCCGCGAAGTGCTTCGAGATAGGCCGGATCGCGGGTGGCCTCGAGCCAGGCCCGGGCCCGGCTGAGCCGGTGAGGAATCCCCAGCCGAGCCGCCTCGTCCGCGTACTGGGTCCGCAGCAGAAATTTCTGC
>JBBQML010000432.1:0-5058 GCA_038328885.1 Verrucomicrobiota bacterium
TACCGTACTGAATCCGGCGTGCGGCCGTGGGACTGCTGACATCAATGTAGGGCATGAGATAGCGATCTCCCGGCTGTGGGCGTCGGATGTTGATCTGCTGAAGCCGGACATCGTTTACCGAACGCAGGCCCAGATTCGAGCCGCTGGTATAGACGATGACATTTCCATCCCGTCCTGCCTGGTTGATGTTGTGGTCCCGCGCGGTGGGCCTGATATTGTAGTCGGCCCCCGTCCACGAGTCGCGTAATATGCTAAAATTAGTGTCGTAGGTGAAATCGCTGAAGAGTCCGGTGAATCGATGCCGGCCCAAGTGCCGCAGCCAGCCCTTCCTCTCGGTCAGATCCAGATCGGCAAAAAGCGTAGCCTGGAGGGTTTCGCGATCGCGCTCGTCGTACCTGACGGATGTATTTGTCCGTACGCGCGTATAGGCGCGTCCGAGATTGGGATTCCGTTCACCTGTGAGCAGGAACTCCGCGATGTCGATATAGATGTCGTAGGGCGCGCCCGTGCTGCCGCCGATTCCGTTGCCAAAGAGGAAGTCCTGTGACGTTGCGTAGTGTTGCCTGTCATACGCCAACTCGACCCCAAGACGATTTTGAAAGAAGCTTTGCTCGATCGCAATGTTCTGCGCCGAAAATTTCCGCTCCACAAAGTCGACACCACCCGAATACAGCTTGTTTTGGTAGTCGAAAACGTCACGATTCTGAAGCGAGGGCACAGTGAAGCCAACCGCAAAAGGTTCCCCGAAGGGACTGTTCGCATGGAAAAGCTCAGCCCGCCTCAACGGCGTCGAGAGTGGGAGGCCAGCCACAGCCGGCTGTCCGGCCAGACCACCTGAGCTCTGAATTGTGTCGAGCGCGGGATTCCAGTCAAACTGCCCATAGTAACCCTGCACCCCGTTGCCCGCACCGACATTGGGCGTGGCCGAATTGGGATCACTGAAAACGATCACGTAGTTCTGGAAGACAACGGGATGGGTGTTGGTGTTGATCAGGGTCTCCGCGCTTCGCTGGTAGGGATTGTAGGTTTCTTGAAATTTCCAAGTACCTCCTTCAGCCGGCGTGCGAACGACGCGGGAGGGCACCGAGCCGGTATATTGCTGCATAGATGCAGGCGTTGGTTCGAACCAGCCGGAATACGCAACAGACGGCGGTATTATTTGGACCGGCGTGCCCCGGGAGTTGCCGGCTTCGCCATTGGCTCGAAGCACAGTGGGCCCGAGGATCGATGAACTTCTGCCCTCAAAGAGCACAATATCAACCGAACCGTAGATTCGCTCGTCCCGATTCCATGCTGGTTTCTGTTTGTATTTGAGGTTGTCCTGCAAACCCGCGACCCGAATCGCCGCACGACCGTCCACCACACTGCGGTTGAGATCGAACTCCGATCTTACACTCCCTTGGCTGTCGACACGCAAGCTGACTTCGTTGAAGGACGTGCTATGTATCGGTAGCTTCGTGGAGTTGTTAATGACGCCACCTGGGCTCCCGATTCCGAAGAGTATCGAATTGGGTCCGCGGCTCACGGTAACCTGGTCTGTGTTGTAGCTGTCGAAGGCGATGTCTGTGAGAAAATAGCCGCGCGTCAAATCTGCTCTGCCAAGACCGCGCACCCTCTGATTGAATTGCGGATTGGTTCGCTCCGACGTTTGCTCGATGCGACCGGTGCCTCCAGCAACGGCGCCCGAGAAGTTGCCCTGGTACCCGCCGACCTCCGTGTTGGTCGTGTAGGAAAGGAGTGTGCCGGCGTCCGTGGCCGCCGTGTCCTTCAGGAACTCTTTGGTAACGACACTGATGGCGGAGCCCAGATCCTTCAGGTCGGTTCGGATACGGGTTCCTGCAAGTGTCGAGGTCGCCATGTATCCAACATCTTTAGTTGCACCGACGGTGAACGGGCTGAGCAGGATCACGTTCTCCTCCTTCGCCTGGACAGCTAGCTCGGTAGTCTGGGCGTTCGTGTTGGCGACGAACGTGAGCAGTGCAATGGTGCAGGACAATCCGGACTTCAAGGGGTGGTTTTTCATCGGAGGGTTAAGTTGGGAATGACGATTCAGTCGAACGAGGAGAGGGGGTGACTCGCGTGGCGTCGCGAATTTCAGGGTGCCTGCGGGAGTAACGGACTTGACCAACTCTTTACTCGCCCACCTCCCGATTGACAGCGAATCGTTCCGAATATCGTTACGCGGGAAGATCGAACGTCACGTCGAACAGATAGTTTGAACCTTGGTGCAGGTGAACGAGAAGCTCCTCTTTGAGTGGGCGCATGTTGTCGTGGCAGCGGTTCAGCATGTCGTCTTGGTCGACGCTCGTTTCCACGCCGAGCAGAGCCACCAAGGCAGTATTGCCAAAAGAAACGGCGGCGCGAGCGGCCGGTAGATGACGAGGATCCAAAAAACTGTTTCCTAGTCGGTGCCCTCGTGCCTCAGCGGGGAACAGCGATGGCTGCACTTCAAAAGCGTGAATGCGGTGTAGCGGAATTTGTCTTTATGCGATATGGGGTGGGGTCCCCACTACACGCTCCTTACCATAACATATAGCCCAATGCACCAACGACCTACAGCAGGCCAATTCCTTCAGGGATTCAAAAATCCCCTCCGAGTGGCGGACGTAGGTTAACAATTTACGTATCGGAACGCTTAAAGCCGGTCCATCTATCGTGCTTGATGGTGGCCTTCCACTCCGCCCCGCAGTTCCAGTCGAATCACACTTTGATGCTTTCCCCCCTCACAACCGGAACACCGTCCCACCGGATCGTTTCGAGCCATGTCTTCAATGGCCGCTTGTCTCCGGTTTGCGGGCGGAGATCCGGGGGTCCCGAAACGCACTTCGGACAGCCGCGGACCCGCTTCCTGCGCGGGATGGAAGTGCTCTCGCCTGGGTTCGCGATGCCCGCGGCGGGTGTCGCGGAGGCGGGTGCAGGCCAGGCGGTGCGGCAGAACTGATCTCCAACCATGCACCGATTGCTCATTCGCTTCACCAATCTCTACCCCGTCTGGATCGTCGGGTCGTCGGTGACCGCGCTCATCTGGCCGGAGACGTTCCGGTGGTTCTCCGGCCAGTGGGTGGTGTGGGCCTTGACGGTCGTGATGCTGAGCATGGGTTCAACGCTCACGACGGACGACTTTCGCCGGCTTGCGAAGATGCCCGGGGCGGTCGCGCTTGGCTTCGGACTTCAATACACGGTGATGCCGCTAGCCGGTTGGCTGGCGGCGCATTGGCTGGAACTTGAGGACGGCCTCGCGCTAGGTCTCATCCTTGTGGCCAGCTGCCCGGGTGGCACGGCCTCCAATCTCATTACCTTTCTCGCCCGCGGCACTCTCGCCATCTCGGTCGTGATGACCATGACCTCCACGCTCTTGGCTTTCATCATGACACCGCTATGGGTCCAGATGCTGGCCGGGCAATCCGTTCCGGTGGATCCGCTGGCTCTGTCACTCTCGACGCTGCAGGTCGTGGTGGTGCCGGTTTTGGTGGGCGTGTTTTTAAACTGGCGCTTCCCCCGGCAGGTCGCGGCGACGGCTCCGTTTGCTCCGGCAGTGTCGGTGGTGGCCATCATCTTCATTGCCGGCAGCATCGTGGCTCAGAGCGCGGATTCGGTGATCGAGCATGCGGGCCGGGTTGCGCTCGCCGTGCTGTTGGTTCATCTGTTTGGCTTTGGGCTGGGCTACCTGGTGGCGCGGCTTCTGGGTTTTCCAATCGTATCCGCCCGCACCATCTCCATCGAGGTGGGTATGCAGAATGGGGGCATGGCCGCAATGCTGGCCCGGAAACACTTTGCCGCGCAGCCCCTGGCCGGGGTGCCGGCGGTTTTCAGCAGTGTCATCCAGACCGTCGCCGGCAGCCTGCTCGCCGCTTGGTGGCGGATGCGGTTGCCACCTGGTACGGACGCCATTGGCACAGAAAAACAGGCCGCTGCGAGGGTCGAGGATTCAAGCGCATGAATACGGTCCGACATCCCCGGCAGGACATCCATTACTGGAAATGTGACCGTCCGGCTGCATTTCATGGGCTGCAGGGTCAGGGTGGCGAGCCTCTGTCGCTCGAACAGACCGACGCACTGGCCGCTGTGCTCGCCGGATCGCTCGGTGGTCCGGTGGAACTGCGTCCGGGCGGTGGGCAGGGCAATCACCAGACTTTTCTCGCCAAGCTCGGCTCGAAGGAGGTGTTCGTGCGCGTCGAGAACGGTCCCGAGGCAGATGATTATATGGAGGTCGAAGCGCACTTGCTGCGTGAGATCGCCAGGCTCGGTGTGCCGGCGCCGGCGGTCCTGGCGGTAGACGCCTCACGGCGGCGGCTACCGTTTGCTTGGCAGGTGCTGGAGTACATTCCGGACCCAGACCTCAACCGATTGCACAAAGAGGGACGCCTGGACCTGCCAGCAGTGATGTTCGATATCGGCGCAGCGATTGCGCGCTGGCAGGCGGTGGTGACCACTCGCTATGGTCCGTTTGACCTCGGTGTGCTTCTCAGCACGGGTCGGCTGCGAGGCTACCATGGTGGATACGCCGACTACTTCCGGACCCGGCTCGATACCCATCTCGGTTACCTGGTGGACAAGGGGTTTCTCACCTCCGGCCAGGTGCAGGAAATTGACGCGGAAATCGAACGCCACACTCCGCTGCTTGCCTTGGACGGAAGCTGCCTGGTGCACAAGGACCTCGCACTCTGGAACATTCTAGGCAAGCCCGGCCTGATCACGGCGTTCATCGACTGGGACGATGCGGTGGGAGGCGACCCCATGGACGACATTTCCTTGCTCGCGTGTTTTCATGATGGGACGGCGGTCAAGCAGGCGTTTGAAGGCTTCGCTTCGATCCGGCCGTTCCCGCCTGAGCACTGCCGCCGGTTCTGGCTGCACCTGCTGCGCAACCTGATTTTCAAGGCGGTCATCCGCGTCGGCGCGGGCTACTTCGACCGTACCGACGGATTCTTTCTCATCGGTGCGGGAGACAGCGGGGCTGGATTGCGCCGATTTACCCTCGCCCGGATCGACGCAGCCCTGCAAGGGCTGCGTCGCGGGGCCGACCCATTCGATTTGTCATGAAATTCCAATCTACAC
>JBBQML010000433.1:0-5054 GCA_038328885.1 Verrucomicrobiota bacterium
GGGGGGCGGTGGACGTCGGGGCATGGGAATGGCCCGCGCGGCATCCACCAAGGCCCGACGCAATGCCTCCAATCGCACGGGCTTGCTGAGGTAATCGTCCATGCCGACGGCGAGGCATGCTTCCCGGTCGCCGCGCATGGCGTTGGCGGTCATGGCGATGATGTGCACGCGCCTCCGACCGACGTCGGCGGCTTCGGCAGCCCGGATGGCGCGGGTGGCGGTGAACCCGTCCATCTCCGGCATCTGGCAGTCCATCAGGATGACATCGAAGGGTTGACGCTCGAGGGCCTCGAGCACCGCCAGGCCGTTGCCAGCGAACTCGGCGCGGTGGCCGAGCTTCTCCAGCATGAGGAGCGCCAGACGACGGTTGACCTCGTGGTCCTCGGCAACCAGCAGGCGCAGCGGCACCGCTGCCGCAGTCTGTTGAGGAGGGGACGCGGAGTCGGGTTCGGCCATGCGAACGGTGGCGGGTTGGGCTTCGCCGGCCGGGAAGCGCAGGAGCGCGGCAACCACATCAAAGAGGGCCGAGGGTTTGGCAGAGTACGGAAGTGAGGTTTGGAAAAGGCCGGGGGGCAACTGGGAAGCCTGTTCGCGATCCGCCAGGGGGACCAGCAGCGCGAGGGAGATCCCCGCAAGGGGCGGATGTGCCCGGATCTCCTCGGCGAACCACCGCCACCCCTGGTGTGGCAGTCGGGAATCCACGAATACCAGATCGCACGGGGCCACCCCTGCCCTATGGTCCAGGCGGAGTCGTTGCAGGGCGATGGCTGGATCGGTCTCCGCCGTCACTCGCAAACCCCACCGGTGGAGCAGGGCGACGAAGGACTCGCTGGTGGCGGGGCGATCGCTGACCACGAGCACCGGGGCGTGGGCAGGCCAACCCGGTGAGGCCGGCGCCTCCGCGACCGGTAATTCGAGGATGAAGGCAAAAGTGCTGCCCGCTCCCGGGATGCTCTCCACGGTGATCTCACCACCCATGAGATTCACCAACCGACGCGAGATCGCCAGACCGAGGCCGGTGCCTCCGAAGCGCCGGGCCGGGGAGGAATCGACCTGGGTGAAGGGTGTGAACAGCCGGCAGAGGTCCGGGGCCGGGATGCCAATGCCCGAGTCGACCACCGCAAAGCGCAGCTTGGCCGTCTGCGCATCGCCACCGAGGTAGTCGACGCGCAAGACCACGCCTCCGGTATCGGTGAATTTAATGCCGTTGCTGGCCAGGTTGACGAGGACCTGGCGGAGCCGCCCGTCGTCGCCGCGCAGCCGACCAGGGGCTTCGGGGGACAGCACCACGGTGAGGTCAATCCGGCGCATCTCGGCCCGCGGGGCGAGTAATTCGAGAACCCCGCCAACAAGTGCTTCGAGGCTGAACTCGTCGGACTCCAGGGTCAGCCGTTCCGACTCGATCTTGGAGAAATCGAGGATGTCGTTGATGATCTCCAGCAGGGCCTCGCCCCCGGAGCGGATGGCGTCCACGAACTCGACCTGGTGCGTTCCGAGGGCGGTGTCACGGAGCAGAGCGGCCATCCCGAGGATGCTGTTCATCGGGGTGCGGATCTCGTGGCTCATCATGGCGAGGAACCCGCTCTTGGCGCGGTTGGCGGCCTCGGCCTCCTCCTTGGCCTGCTGGAGCCGCTGGGCGGCGCGCCGCTGCTCCGAGAGATCCGTGATCGTGGCGATGCTGCCCACGACCTCACCATCCCGCCACCTGGGCACTCCGGTGATGAGCGCGTAGAGACCGGAGCCGTCCGCGCACTGGAGGTGCGTGGAGTAGGTGCTGTTCTCCCCGGCCTGCCGGGTGGCGGCCGCCTGTTGCAGTGCCGGCAGATCCTCGGGCGCAGTGAAATCCTCCGCGCGTCGCCCGATCAGTTCAGCCGGCTCACGACCGAGCATGCGGGCGTAAGCGAGGTTGACGAACTCAAAGGTCCCGTCGCGGCCGGTGATGCTGAGTCCCTGGCCCATCAACGACATCACCTGCAGCGCGAAGTCGCGTTCCCGTTCCACCGCCGCCTCGGCCTGCTTGCGGGCGGTGAGGTTCACGTACAGCCCGTAGACACCGAACTGGTCGTTCGCCAACCGGACGGGTTGGCCGATGACCTGGACGGGACGAAGCGTGCCATCGCGGGCGCGGCGCACGGTCTCAAAGCTGATGCGTTGGCCCCGGGCGGCGGCGCGGCTGGCCCGGTCGGCTTCGCCGACCTCCTCGGCCGGTACGATGAGGTCGTTGATCCGGCATCCCATCGCCTCATCAGGTTGGTAGCCGAAGAGGTGGGTGAACTCGGCGTTGATCCCGCGCACCACGTCGCGGTTGTCCAGGATGGCCACCGCGACGGGGGCCTCGGCGAAGAGCCGCTCAAAGAGGGCCTTCTGGACCTCGAGTTCATGGAGAGCGTCCACACGTTCCACGAACTGCGTGATCTGGCTGGCGACCGCAGCGAAGAGCCGTATCAAGTCGCTGTCCGGCTCCTCGATCTGCCTGCTGAAGAACTCCATCACGCCCCACACCCGCTCATCGCTGAAGATGGGGAAGGCGAGGCCCGCCCGCAGACCGCAGGCAAGCGCAGCTTCGGCGCGGGGGCAGTTGTCGTCTTGGGCGACATCCTCCACCCAGGCGGAGGCGCGGCTGCCCCAGACCCGGCCGGGAAGGTCCCGTCCCTTTTCGAACCGGTAGGTCCGTGAGGCGGCGATGAAGGGCTCCACCCGTGCGGCGGGGTGGTGCCACACCTCCTCGCAGCGAAGGGTCTGGGAGGGGGGATCCACCCGCCAAACCGCGCCCAACTCCCAGTCGAGCGTGCCGCCGATGGCCCGCAGGGTCGCCAAGAGGCCCGCGGTCAGCGTCTCGGAACCGCCCAGACCCCGGGAGGTTTCATATTGGATGGTCCTGCGCTGGAAGCTCCCACGACGTTCAGTGATGTCCGCCTCGACAGACATGAAGTTGGTCAGAACGCCCGCTTCGTCCCGGATGGGCTGCACCTCGACCGCGATCCAGTAGCGCCGCCCGGACTTGTGGTAGTTGAGCAACTCGGTGCTAAACCCCTCGTGGCGGCGGAGGCAGTCGCTGATGAACTTCACCGTGGCGGGATCCGTGTCGGGGCCTTGGAGGAATCCGCCAGGCTTCCGCCCGAGAACCTCGGCGAGCGTGTAGCCAGTGATCCGGGTGAAGCTGTCGTTCACCCACTCGATCCTGCCCTGCGTGTCGGTGAGGATGACCGCGTTGTCCGTGCGCGTGGCCACCATGGCCAGCTTCCGCTGTTCCGCGAGTTGCGCCGGGGTCAGCCCGACCCGGGGAGAACTGGGTTCGGCGCGGCTCATCTCAGGACTCGACGACCAAACCCCGGGGGATGGTGAACGCGATCCCCTCCATCGCCCGGTTCACCCTGCCGTACATATCCAAACCCTAGAGCGGACGAGGGCGAACGGCGAGGTCCGAGATCCGAGATCCGAGGTCGGAGGTCCGGGGTCGGAGGTCCGAGGTCGGAGGTCCGGGGTCGGAGGTCCGGGGTCGGAGGTCCGAGGTCGGAGGTCGGAGGTCGGAGGTCCGAGGTCGGAGGTCGGAGATCCGGGGTCGGAGATCCGAGATCCGAGGTCGGAGATCCGAGGTCGGAGGTCCGGGGTCCGAGGTCCGATGTCCGAGGTCCGGGGTCGGGGCTTTAGCGAGGGAGTTCGCCGAGGAGGAAGGCACGGCGATGCTCGACTTGGCTGCGGAAGCTCCGAATGTGCCGCTGGAACTGGGAAAACGCGGCGTCGGCACTACCCGTCGATCGTTCACCCTCCGGGATCCAGTTCTGGAATGGGCCTCCCTCCCCGGAGCGCCCACCTCCAATGATCCCCGCCCGGAAGCGCACTTCCGGCTCCAGTTGCTGCTCAAGCCGGGCAATCACCGGTTCAAAGTGCTCCGGGGTGAACACGTTGTTGCACAGCTCACGAACGCGTGCGAGGCAGCGCGTCCGGAACTCCGGGTTGGCAAGCAAGGGGCCCGAGAACCAACCGGGGGAGCGCCACCACGGCGGCCCACCATGCGGACCACCACCACCCATGAAGCGGGGCGGCCGGTCCCCGCTCATCCCGAAGGTCAGCGGCATGGTGTACCAATCGTACTTGGCCGAGGCGCCGTCGTACCCCCCCCAGGTCTTGTCCAGGTCCCAGGGGATGATCTCCCAGCGCCCGCTGCGACCGGGGGAGCGGTAGAGGAAGTGGTTGTTGAAGAAGCCGTCCCAGTTCTGGAGGCAGAGACTGACGGCGTAGTAGTTCACGAAGCTGTCAATGTCGAAACGCTCCTGGATGAACCGCCATTGGGCGTCACCCTGGGTGCTCCGGAGGGTCTCCACGGTTTCGACCAGCCCGGCGTGGCCGGTCTCAGGGTGGTTCTTCTTCTCGTGTTGCCCCACCACGTCGCGGCCGTACCAGATGAGTTTGAACAAGTCCCCATCGGCGCTCCGGCCGACGCGGCGCAGGAAGCTGCTGTTGGGCTGTTCCGCGAACAGGTGGTATCCCAGGGGCCGGTCGTTGTACGTGACACGCCAGTGACCGCTAAGGGGGGTCAGGCAACCGGCGGCACGGAAAAGCTCGTAGCCGAGGTGCTCCGCCAGCACGAAGCGGGGCTGGTACTCGAAGAGGACGTTCACCGTGCTCATGCCGTCCAGAAGTTGATCCTTGGCGAGGCGCACCTTCCAACCAGCCTGCCGCGGCGTGATGCGGATGAAATCGTAGACCACGGGGACGGCGCTCGGGTCGGGCGGAAAATAGAGAAGAGTTGAGTCGCCTCGCGCCGGTTCGGCCAGAACGCCGCCCGGGTCGCGACGCCCCCTCGGTCCGAAGGCCGTTCGCAGGCTCGGACCCGCGACCTCAGCCGGGCCCGCCGGGAAGAGCGAAACGGCCGCGATGCGACCGTCGTTCGAGTTCCGACCGACGTAGAACGACCAATCCGGTCGGACGTCATCGGGGTGTGGTGCGAGACGTTCCGTCCCCTCCTGGTCTTCGGCACGCAGGTGGAAGCGCCCCAGCGTGGCCTCGGCCTGGGGAGGGATCTCCGCGACGTGAAGGTCTTCGGCGGGGTC
>JBBQML010000434.1:0-5050 GCA_038328885.1 Verrucomicrobiota bacterium
ATCATGGGTGTCACCGGCCTGATGATCTGGTTCAAGGTCGATGTGACCCAGTTCCTGCCTCGCTGGATGATCGATGTCGCCACGACGGTCCACTACTACGAGGCAATCCTCGCCTGCCTCGCCATCGTCGTCTGGCACTTCTACCACGTGATCTTCGACCCGGACGTCTACCCGATGAACTGGGCCTGGCTGGACGGCAAGGTCACGCCCGAGTGGCAGCACCACGAGCACCCGCTGGAAGCCAAGCCCGTGAGCCACGACGACGACCGCGCGTCAGGTCCGGACGCCGGCCCCGCGGCGACCCCGAAAAGTCCGACCAGGCCGGGTAGCACACCCACCGGCCCCCGAAGCCCCGGAGCCGGATGAGGTAACCATCAAGGACACGAACACGAAGCTCACGAAGGGGGAAGGAACGCCTGACCCAGGCCCGGACGGGTCCCACCGTCGACGACTCAGTCCTCACTCCCCGGATTCTCTTCGCGGCCTTCGTGGCCAACGTGGCCCTCGGGGTGGAATCACTGCGGCGTAAGCATGAGGCGTGCACCGACCGGGCGCGCCACCGCATCGCACAGATCCCGAATCCGGGCCGTGCGCGCCCGGCCTTCGCCCCGCAGGAACGCCTGCCGCTTCGCCGCATCGGCGGTGACCGCTTCGTTCCAGATTGCCCTACCCGCGATCACCCCGCTGGCGCCGGCTTCTCCCGCGATCGTGGTCTGACGCACGAAGGTCTCGTAGCCGACCCCGGCCGAGAGCAGCACCCACGCGACGGGACACGCCGCCGTCAACTCGGCACAAGCCTCCCGCCAAAGCCCTTCGTCGGGCGTCTCCACCGGGTCCACGGGAAACTCCGCCTTGAGAATGTCAACGCCCAGCGGCGCGAGACGCCGCGCGGTCTCGACCACCACCGCTCGTCGCTCGACCGAGGTGAGCGGCCGGCCGACCTCGCCGGGACGATAGCAGAGCGGTTCCAGATAGAAGGGCAGCTCCGCTGCCGCGCAGGCGGTGCCGATCACGCGGACGAGGCGTTCAACATCCCGGGCCTCGGGCGTTTCAGGATGATAATAGACCAGCAGCTTCAGTCCCGAGGCTCCGCATCTCGCGATTTGCGTCACGTCCCAGCCGGGGACCAACCCCGTCCGCAACACGGCAGGATCCCCCGTGGAGCCAGTATCGAGCGCCACCAGAAGCCCGCTCCCACCGGGCAACGCGCCGGAACGGATGCACGCCCCCAGGCCCAACTCGGGATCCAGCAGCACGGCCGAGGTGAGCGGAGCCAACTCGCGCACAATGTCCTGCTTCAGCTCTGTCAATGCGCGGTCCGGATCGGTCACGCCCGGCTCCTGGGCGAGCCGGCGACGCAATGGCCCGCGGTGGTCGATCGCCAGGACTGTGAACGTGCCGACGGCGCTGGTGGCCTGCTGCAACCGGCGGAGTTTCCCCAGGCCCGGCGACACGTCCGGCGCGGGGAGGAGCGGGGCCGTGGGCGTGGGGGCGGAAGCCGGGTTCATGGGCTCGCGTAACGGGTCACCCCCCGACTTCGACAAGCTTGACCGGTCGGTTCTGCTGTGCGGAAAGCCGGGCAGCCAGCGCGATGGCCACCGGCACCCGGGCTTCCTCGCCCGACACCGGGGAGGAGCCCCCAGTGCGAATGGCCTGGATGAACTCACGCATCTCCGCCAGGTAGCTCTCGTTGTATCGCTCGAGGAAGAAGTTGAGCGGCAGGTCCCGCTGGACTGATTCCCGCGTGCTGAGCGTTGCCGTGTTGGGATGCCGGTTCTCGATGCGGATCCCCCCCGCGCTCCCGAAGACTTCGACGCGCTGGTCGTAGCCGTAGACTGCCTGCCGGCAGTTCTCGATCACGCCGGTCACGCCGTTCCGGAACCGCAGCATGATCGTGGCCGTGTCCCAGTCGCCGGCCTCGCCAATCGCCGGGTCCACCCGCACCCCGCCGGTCGCGTAAACCTCGGTCACCGCGTCGCCCACCAGGTACTGCGCCATGTCGAAATCATGGATGGTCATGTCCATGAAGATGCCACCCGACTGGCGCACGTAGGCGATCGGCGGCGGCGCCGGATCACGGCTGATGATGTGGAGTTGGTGGGGCGTGCCCACCTCACCCCGCACCACCGCCTCGCGCACGCGCCGGAAGCTGGGGTCGAAACGGCGGTTGAACCCGACCTGGAAGAGCACGCCGGCCTGCCGCACCGCCGCCAGCGCCCGGTCAATGCGACCGAGATCCGGATCGATGGGCTTCTCGCAGAAGATGTGCTTCCCCGCCGCAGCCGCCTCCTCGATGAACTGGGCGTGGGTGTCCGTCGGCGAACAGATCACCACCGCGTCGAGGTCGGGTCGCGCCAGAAGCTGGCAAGGGTCGGTGCCGTACTCGGGAATGCCAAACCGCGTGGCACAGGCCGCGGCCGCCCCCGCGCTGGCATCGGTGACCATCCGTAAATCCGCTTCCGGCAATCGAAAGCGAAGGTTCTCGGCATGCACCTGTCCGATGCGACCGGCGCCGATCAGCCCGAGTTTGAGGGGAGTTTGGCTCACGGGAGTTGGCATGGATCAAAACGAAGTCGAAACGGAGCTAGCAGCCTGTTCAAGAAGCCCCCTTGTCTCGTAGTCACCGTGGTCACACGGCGCATTCATTGGCTTTTCGGGGTCGAGCTGCCGCCAGAATTTTTCAACGGGCTGCTAGAGCCCCAGGGTACGCAGGAACTCCCGGTTGCGCTCGGCGCTCTCCCGCGGGGTGCCCAGGCCCGGGAGGACGTCCTGCTCGACCAGCGCCCAGCCGCGGTAGTCCCGGGCACGAAACCGGCCGAGCACTCCCCGGAAATCGACCGCCCCCTGCCCCAATTCGCAGAAGACCCCGTGGCGCACCGCCGTGAAATAGTCCCAACCCTCCGCCCGGGCCCGGGCCGCGACGGCGGGATCACAGTCCTTCAGGTGCAGGTACCACACGCGGTCCGCGAAGCGATCCAGCCCTTCCCGGAGAACTTCGGCCGCGCGGTCGGTCGCCCCTGCACCCGCCCCGTACAGGTAGTGGCCGGTGTCGAAGACCAGTCCCACGAGCGCCGGGTCCGTGCGCTCGAGCAGCGTGTGGATCTCCTCGGGGGTTTCGATGTACCCCGCACAGTGGTGGTGAAAGACCGTGCGCAGCCCCGCCTGACGCAGCACCACGTCCGCCAGTTGGTTCGCACCCTCGGCGAACACCCCCCATTCGGCCTCGTTGAGCCCCATCCCCGGTTCCACCCGGCCGGCCTCGCGCGTCCGCACCGGGTTGGTGCCATTCTCGTCGGCGAGGACCAGGAATGGCGCCGTATCCCCCCCGGCCCGGCGATGCACCGCGGCGAGCAATTCCGCCACCTGCAACACCCGCTCCCGGCCCGTGGCCCGGGCGGCGAAGTCCTTCAATCCCACGGGCACAAAGGCCCCCAGGAGCGTCAACCCACGCCGGGACAATTCCGCATGCAGGACCGCCGGATCCGTGGGCATGAAGCCCCAGTCCCCCAACTCCGTCCCGGCGTACCCGGTGCCCGCGAGTTCATCGAGCATCTGGGGGTAACCAATCGCCTTGCCTTCAAGGCCGTCGAATTCCAGCGAACCCCAGGAACAGGGGGCGTTGCCGACACGGATGGGTTGGTTGCTCATGGACGGGAAACTCCCACGGACGACGGGCAATCCTACAGGAAAAGCCGTTCTTTCGCGCGACCCTCGGCCCACCGGGCCCGGGCCTCAACCACTGCCGGCATTCCGCTGACCTCAGCCGGCGGAACATCCCACCAGCTTTCGTAACCACCCACGCCCTGGTAACGATCGTTGCGGATGTAGATGACGGTGGTCCTCGGCACCCCGCGGGCACGAGCCAGCGCCTCGACAAAGTCCCCGTAGGTGCGGCACTCGATGACGTGCGCGCCCAGGCCCCGGGCGTTCATCGCGAGGTCCACAGGGAGTTCCTCTAGCCCGGCCCCGGTGTCGTCCCCGGGCAACCGTCCGTCCTTCGGGTAGCCGTAGCGGGTGCCAAAGCCCTGCTGTCCGAGCGACCGGCTCAGGCCGCCGATGCTGTTGAACCCGCTGTTGTCCATCAGAACGATGGTCAGCTTCAGGCCCTCCTGGATCGAGGTGACGATCTCGTTGCCCAGCATGAGATAGCTGCCGTCGCCGACCATCACGTAGACCTCGCGCGCGGGATCGGCGAGCTTGATGCCCAAACCGCCCGCGATCTCGTACCCCATGCAGCTGTAGCCGTATTCGAGGTGGAAGTTCTTGGCATGGCGGCTCCGCCACAGTTTGTGCAGGTCGCCGGGCAGGCTGCCCGCCGCGTTGATCATCACCGCGTCCGGCGAACTAAACTCGTTGACGGCGCCGATGAGCTCGCCCTGGCTGGGGAGGGGCTGGTGCCGGATCGCGTAGATCCGATCCACTTCCGCTTCCCACTCGGTGTGCAGCCGTTCGCACTCGGCCCGGTAGGCCGACGGAACCTGCCACCCCGCCAGCAACGGCTGCAGTTCGTCCAGGGACGCGCGGGCATCCCCCACCACGGGCAGTGCGAGGTGCTTGAACGCGTCGAACTCGGCCACGTTCAGGTTCACAAAGCGAACGCCGTCGGCCTGGAAGGCCGTCTTGCTGGCGGTGGTGAAATCGCTGTAGCGGGTGCCGATGCCAAGCACCAGGTCGGCGCTGCGCGCCGCCAGGTTCGCCGCCCGCGTGCCGGTCACGCCGATGCCGCCGAGGTTGAGCGGGTGGTCGAACCGCAGGCTGCCCTTGCCTGCCATGGTCTCCCCCACCGGGATCCCGGTCACGCCTACGAACTCCCGCAACACCTCGGTGGCGTCACTGTAGATCGCGCCCCCGCCCGCCACGATCAACGGGCGGCGCGCCTCCCGGATCCAGGCCGCCGCCCGCTCGAGCACCGCGCGGTCCGCCCGGTTCCGCGGCACGGTCCAGGTCCGCTCCCGGAAGAACTCCACCGGATACTCGAAGGCCTCCGTCTGGCTGTCCTCGGGCATCGCCAGGGTGACGGCCCCGGTTTCGCTCGGGCTGGTGAGCACGC
>JBBQML010000435.1:0-5040 GCA_038328885.1 Verrucomicrobiota bacterium
CCCGGGGGGCGGGCCGCCCCCCCCCCGCCGGGGGGCCGGATCAGGCCGCCGCGTGGGTCGAACGGAAGATCCGGGCTATGTTCGTTTCCGTTCGTGCCAGGTACTCGTTGGGCCCCGGGAAGGGAGGGGTTTCCAGGAGCCGGTAGATCCCTTCGAGTTCGTTGTCCAGGGCGGGACGGACGCGGGCGGCCCAGAATGTCGGCGTGCATCGCGCCAGTTCCGCGGCGTCCTGAAACAGCGGGACCCTGGGCTCGCCCTCAAACGGGTGGGCCGCCGCCTCGGCGAACTCGGCGAAGAGCTTCGGGAGCTTGTCGACGTAGTCTGGTGCCGCCATCTGCCCGAGGAAATCCGCGGTGGCGAGGCTGCAACCCAGCCGACGGTGGAGGGGGCTTTCGAACTCCAGTCGCTGGGCGTCGCCGTTCGTGCCGGTGCAGCGGATGAGTTTCTGGATCTCCTGGATATCGGGGTCGGCGAGGCCCTCGACGGCGAGCCGGCGCTGGGCGAACGCGGCGCTGCGTTGCACGTGGATCTGGGTGAACTTGGCTCCGGTGCCGATCCGATCCCCCCGCGCCTTCAGGTAGCCGGTGTCGTGGAAGAGCATCGCCACCATGGCGAGCCGGACGCCCCGCGGGGTGAGGTGCGGTTGAGCCCCGGCGACCGACCATCCCCCCAGGATTCGGGCGAGGCAGAGTGTCGCCTGGAGGGTGTGCTCGAGGTCGTGGTAGGGCGTGTCGAGCTGCTCGTAATCCGGGTTCCTTCCCGAGAACGCCTCCTCCAACCAGTCCAGGGCGCTCAGCCAGAGCGCATGGCCGTCGTCGCCCGGAAGGCGGGGACAGCAGGCGAGACACGCCCGGCGCACGGCGGGCAGACTTCGGGTGTCCACGAGGGGGAACACGCCCCGAGTCTAGCGAACG
Source organism: Verrucomicrobiota bacterium (assembly GCA_038328885.1). Lineage (GTDB taxonomy): Bacteria > Verrucomicrobiota > Verrucomicrobiia > Limisphaerales > CAIMTB01 > CAIMTB01. The sequence goes on from JBBQML010000435.1 coordinate 915, forward strand.
CCTCGCCGCGACGGAGGTTTATTTCCGCCGGCCATGGCGGGGTCGGCCGGGAGGGAAGGCCGATGCGTGCCGGGGGAGAGGGCAACCCAACGAGGACGGCAAGGGTGGTCAGGAACAGGATCCGCACCGGACGGCGGATATTCCCTCGCCGGCTTCGCCCCGGGCAGCTATCCCGCCCCGGTGACCCAGCCCTTGCGCAAGTTGACGCCCGACCGTGCCCTGCTCCGGGCGGTCGAGGCATCCTACGAGCGTGGGCAGTCCGTGGAGGCCCTGCAGGCCGCCCTTGCCTTCGCCCCGCTGGGCCGTTGGGACGGCCCCGAGGCTGGCAGCATCGCGCTGCGGATCGCGCACCAGACCTGCGCTCCCGCCACGCTCGCCGCCCTCGGCCGGCATTGGGGCATGCCGGCAGACCACCTCGCCATGGCGGAGGCCGTCTGTTACGACGGCACCCCCTCGCACGTCCAGCGGGACTGGGCGCAACACCACGGCTGGATCGCCCGGGAGTTTCGCGTGACCTGGGAGGGTGCGGTCCAGTTCTGGTGGAACTCGCGGGGGCCCTCCTCGTCGACGCCCGGCAGGCCCCTGTCGCCGAGCGACTGCTGCACCGCGCCCTGCGCCAGCGTCCCCTGGAAACCAACGCCCTCCGCCATCTCGGCGACCTGCGTTGGAACGAGGGCCGTTTCGACGACGCCACCGAGTTCTACCGCTTCGCTGCCAACCTCGAGGGCTTCCGGGAGTCGCTCTACCAGGCGTGGTTTGTCGCCTGCCGCCGGACCCGGCACACCGAGGTCGCGCTGGAACACCTCGAAGACCGCTTCCAGCGCTTTGGCCAACGCTCCGGCCAGCCCGCCCTGACGCTGGCCTGGGCCTGGTGCGAATTGGATCAGCCCGAACGCGCCCGGACTGTGCTCGCTCGCTCGCTCGAACTACGTCCCGACGACGGCCACCTCGCCCTCCGCGCCGCCACCCTCGCCGCCAGCCTGACCCTCGCGGGCGAGGCGCAGACCCTGCTCGCCCGCGCCCGTGGGCGGGTGCGCGACGTGGACTGGCTCCGGGCTGCCGCCGAGATTGCGGAGGCGGGTCTCGATACCGTCGAGACGCTTCGGCTCAGCCGCGAGCTCCTGGCGTTCGAGCCGCTCGCGCTTGACCTCCATCGGGGTGTCGCCCGATCCCTCGCCCGCCTCGAAGGGCACCAGGCCGCGTTGGCGCACCTCCGCGATGCCTGCGGTCGATTTCCGCATCACCACGCCCTGCGCCTGCTCGGCCACATCCTCGCCCGGGTCCATCAACCCGCCGAGGCCCGCGTCCAACTCCGTCGGGCCATTGCACTGAGTGCCGACAACACCGCGGCGATCTCGACCCTGCTCGAGTTGGCCGAGGACGACACCCAGCGCCGGGGGGAGCTCGCCTTCGTTGAAGAGCAGCTCATCACGCAGGTCGTGACCGGCGACGGCCTGCTCCGCTTCCAGGAAATTGCCCGGGCGTTCCTGCCTCCGGAGTCCCTCCTCCAAGTGCTGCGGCGAGTCCACACCGAACGACCCGACCTCTGGCACGCCTGGTCGGCGTTGATCTCCCAGTTGGACCACCTTGGCCAAAGCGAGGAAGCCCTGGGGCTTGCCCGCGAGGCCGCGGAACGCTTCCCGCACCTGCCCGCGGTCTGGCTGGACCTCGGGGCCATCCATCGCACCCGCCACGAAGCCGAGCCCGAAATCGCCGCGACCCGACGTGCCTTCGAGATCAACCCGGCCTGGTCCCGGGCCACCCTCGCGCTCACCGACGCCCTCGAGCGGGCGGGTAACCTCGAGGAATCCGGCCGGGTCTTCGAGCAAGCCTTGCGCCACTCACCCCACGAGGCGCCGTTCCACGGCGGTCACGGTCACCTTCTCTGGCGCCTGGGCCGCTCCGCTGACGCCTTCCAGACGTTCGAGCGCGCCCTGCGGCTGGCCCCGGGCTACGACTGGGCCTGGGGGTTCTTCCAGTCGGCCGCCACCCAGGCGGGCGAGGCCGACCGGGTCGCCGACTTCGCCCGGCGGCTGAGCGTGGAGAGCCCGGGCGACAGCCGGGGCTGGCTTCGCGTCGCCCGGATCCTCGAAGGACCCGGCACGCTCCCGGAACGCCTGGCCGCGGCGGAACAGGCCCGGAGGCTGGCTCCCTCCGCGTTCGAACCGATCGACCTTACCGCGGAACTGCTCATCGAGGCGGAGCGCTTCGAGGAGGCCGCCGAGATGTGCCGGGCCGGACTGAACCATGTCACGGACCACCAGCGACTCGACCCCACCGATCCGCTTACCTCCCAGCGTCTCTTCGACCTCCGACTGGAGGCCGGCGACCTCGACGGTGCCGCCACCACGCTGGTCTCGATGCAGGCGCATGTTCCCGGCGCCCGCACTATCACCGCGGAGGTCCGACTGGCGCTGCGCCGCGGCGACCTGGCAGCCGCCGCCATGGCCTACGCCCAACTGCTCCGGCTCCCCGACCCGGACCCCCGTCCGGTGCAGCAAGCCACTCAGGCGTTCGAAGAGGCCGGCCAAGCGGCCGCCGCCCTCCAGCACCTGCTCGAGGCGCTGAATCAGCGGCAATTCAACCCCCAGGCACCCAGCGCCGCGATCCGCCTCCTCATCCTGCGCGGCCACCCAGGACGCGCCCGTCGAATCTTCCTCGGCCTCGAGGACCCCGAAGCCACCCAACGCGCAGCCTGCGTCCTCGCCCATGGCCTCGCAGAAACCGGGGACCGGATCCATCACCGCTGGGCTCTGTGGCGCCGTCGTGAAGTCTTCCAACGGCATGATGCTGCCTGGGCCGAGGTCGGGTTTCTCCTCGTCCGCCGAGGCCGCTCGGCCGCCGCTGCCCGCTGGCTCGCCGATTGGCGCCAACGCGCCAGCGTCCCGCCCTGGGCCTTGTTCAACCTCTGCCTCTCCCTCCGTGAACTTGGCCGCTATCGCGAGGCGCACACGGTCGCGTGCCACGTGGCCGAGACCTGGGGCCACCGCGAAGGCGCCCACGACTTCGATCTCTTCCTCGCCCTCGAAGAGGGCCTCGCCGGAAACGGCCCCGCCGCCGCGTGCCGCTTGGAAACCGTCACCGCCCGCGATGACAACGTCTACGACCAGCACCTCCTTACCATCGCCCGCGCTCTCGCCAGCTTCCTCGAGACTCCTCGGGAGGACAGACGGGCCCGCTTCCGGGGAGTCCGGCAAACGCTCGCCAAAGTCTTCACCCTCTCGGTGACCTGCCACGCGGCGCGCGACGTCCGGCAAACGCTGCGTCGGGCCGGCCGCCGCTTCGCCCGGGAAGGCGCCGGCGTCGGGGCCCGCCTGTGGTTCGGCTGGCGGCTTTACTGGGCGTGGAGCTTCCTCCCGCTGGCCATCCCGGCCGTCCTGCTGTTGGCCGCCGCGCCCGGCGCGGTCCTCCTCCTCCTCGGTTTCCGGGTGCTCTGCTCCCTGCTGCGGAACAAGTAGGAGGCCCCGCGTCCCCCTCCCGTCGGAGAAGCCGTTGCGCGAGGATGACGCCGTCTTCCGGCTCCACGAACTCGCCGAACCGATCGGCCCGTTGACCAACCACCAGATCGACGAGGCGATCTATGGTCGGTGAGGTGTTCTGGGATACCAGCGGATTCTTCGCCCTGCTCGATCGGCAGGACGCCGCTCATCGGCGGGTGGTGGAGTGGATCGAATCCGGTGCGGGCCAGCGGCCGGCGATCACGACAGAGTGGATCATCGGCGAGACGTGCACGCTGCTGGTGGCCCGGAAGCGACCGCACCTCGTGGGTGCCTTCCTCTATCGCATCGAACGGACCACGGCCCTCAAGGTCATCAACCCGGACGACGGGCTGGTGTCTTCGGCGAGGATGTTGATTCGAAAGCAGGCCGGGCAGGGTTTTTCCTTCGCCGACTGCCCCAGCTTTTGTCTGATGCGCGAGCGCCAGATTCGGGAGGCCCTTTCTACGGACGACCATTTCCGGCAGGCAGGCTTCGTTCCTCTTCTCGCGTCCTGACTCCTTTCCCCGAACCCGATCCTTCAGCCACGCCTGCTCGCGTCCTTCGCCAACCTTCATATGAAAGGCCGACCGTCCCCCGCCTGCATCGTGCACCTCGACGTGGGAGTCTGGCACGGTTCCGCGTCCACT
>JBBQML010000436.1:0-5030 GCA_038328885.1 Verrucomicrobiota bacterium
GCCTCCTCCACCTCGGGCGCGGTCGCCGCGGTTGGTGCGTGAACCGCCGCCGAAGGCCTGGCGCATGGCATTGCGTTCTTCCTCGCTGAGTTCTCCGTCCCCGTCCTTGTCGAAGCGTTTCATCATTGCCTCCCGGTCGACGCCGCCGCCGCGTCCGGCAGGACTGCCGGCGCCGCCAGGGCCGGCACCGGGAGCGTTGGGGCCACCGGCCAGGCCTGGGCCGGCAGGGGCTCCCGGGGCGCGGCCCGGGCCTTCGGCAAGCGTGGGGTCTTGGCGGCGTTCGCGGCCCCCGTTGGCCCCGTTGCCACCCGGAGTCGGCCGGGTGCTGGTCGAGTCGGGCGGGGCGTTGGTGATCTTGACCTTCGCCTTCTCGTCCGGCGGAAGGACCTCTCCGGCCAGGTCTTTGCTCTCGGTGTCGAAGGGTGGCGAGAGAAGGACCCGGTCGCCTTCCTTCAGACCGGAGAGGATCTGGATGAATTTCGTGTTGTAGACGCCGACCTCGACCGGCCGGGGTTCGGGGGGCCCGCTGCTCGCCAGGTAGACGACCTGTTTGCCCTTGAGCGTGGTGACGGTCTGGATCGGGACGGAGAGGGTGTCGGTGATGTTGGTGATGATCACCTCGGCCTTGGCGGACACGCCCGGTTTCACGTCGGGGAGCTTGTCGGTGATGTAGACGTCGGTGTTGTAGACCTTGAGGTTGGGGTTCCCCCAGCGGCTCTGGGTGTCGGGGAGGAGGCCTACTTTCTCGACGTACCCGGCGAACCGTTCCTCTGGCATGGAGTCGAGCACGACGAAGGCGGGGAGGCCGGGTCGGATCATGTTCACGTGCGACTCATGGACCTTGATCGTGACCTTCATGCGCGAAGTGTCGGGGAGCTTGATGATCTCCTGGCGGTTGCGGACCGTGGCGCCTTCCTCGATCAGGGACTCGCTGCTGAAACGGTTCTCGCCGCTGGCGTAAACGACCAACCCGTCCTGCGGGGCGTAGATCTTGGTGGAGTCGAGGTTCTTGCGGTCCCGTTCCAGCTTGCGGAGGTTCAGGCTGAGGGTGTTCGACTGGGACATCAGGTCGGCCTCGTACTGGGCCATCTTGCGGATGCTCTGGGCGATGACGCGGTTGAGTTCCTGTTCGGCCTCGCGGACGGCGGCGATGAGCGTCTCGCGCTGCATGGGGACGGTGAACTGGTTGAGCATCCAGATGCTGTTGGAGGCGATGATCAGCGAGTTGCGGGTGCCCAGGACGGCGAGGCGGTCCCCATCGACCTTCTGTTGGGTTTCGTAGCCCTTCGTCGCGAGATTCGTGGTGTTGTTGTAGGTGTCGACGTTCACCGAGAGTTGGGCCTCGGCCTGGACCACCTTGTTGCTGGCCTCGATGAGGTCGACGACGCGTTGACCCTGCTCGTATTTCTCGAGCCCGAGTTCGGCGAGTCGGAGCTTCAGGGCGGCGGCGCGGATTTCACTGTTGGTGGTGCTTTTCTGGATCTCGAGGGTTTGCTGGGCCTGGACAAGGGCGAACTGGGCCTTCTCGTAACCGATCTGCTGCTGGTTCACCTGGTCCTGCGCCTGGGCGGAGTCCAACTCGATGATCAGCTCCCCCTTCTCCACGAAAGATCCCTCGGGGACGATGTAGATGACGCGGGCGACGCCCTCGACCTCGTTGCGGACGGAGACCTCGCTGACGGCGGACAGGTTGCCACCCTCGACGACAGACACTGTGAAGGCGCCGCGGCGGACTTCATGGTAGGACGTGGTGGGCAGGGTGGAACTCGGCGAGAGCAGCCAAACGAGGAGCAGGGCCCCGGCGATGAGCGCGGCCAGGATGAGCGGCCTCCGGCGCAGGCGGGTGAGGATGGAGTCCTGGGGGCCTGGGGGTTTCATGGAGTTGGTTCGAGAAAGTGGTTCGGGGGGATGATGCCTTCCTCGGGCATCTTCAAGGGCGACGGGCTGCGCATTTCCGGGGTGAGCCGTTCCGCGAGCGGGTCCTTCAACCAGAATTCGGCTTCACCAGGTTTTAGCACACCGACGTCGACCAGCAACTGAAGGCGGACGCGCAGGAAATCCACGAGGGTGATGGTCTCGGCGTTTTGAGCGGCGATGAGGAGGTCCTGGGCCTCGCGCACGTCGCGGAGGGTGGCTCGTCCGGCTTCCAGGAGGAGTGTGTTGTTCTCCACCCGCCGGTTGGCCACTTCCAGTGACGCCTGCCGGTTGAGGTAGTTCAGCCGCCGTTGTTCGAGGGTGCGGAGACCTTCGTCGATGCGGTTCTTCGCGTTGTCGAGGGACAGGGACAGCGCACGGATCTGGGCTTCGAACGACACCAGGGTGGCGCGGTAGGTGTTGCGTTCCCGGCGGCGGTCGACGGGCAGATCCAGGCCCAGCGACACGGAATACCGGACTTCGTTGAGGTCGATGCGGGCGTAGTCGACCAGCGCATCGTTCTGCAGGCTGGCGCTGCTGCTGAGGAGGAGGCCGGGTTTCAACGCGTCGGCGGCGAGCCGCACCTTCCGCTTGCTGTCCTCGAAGCGGTCGATGGCGTTGAGGAGTTCCAGTTGGTTCTCCAGCGCGATCCGGAATCCCGCGTTACGATCCAGATCGACCGTGATCAGACCCGCCTCGGCCAGATCCCGGAGGTCCTTGTCCTCCAGGAACAAATCATCGCTCTGGGGGATCCCGAGGCGGAGCTTGAAGGAGGCGCTGGAGTTCAGGTAGGTGGCCACGGAGTTGATGTAGTCGATCCGGGCGCTCAACTCGGCCGAACGAGCGTCGTCGACCTCACTGCGGCGGACGCGATCGACCGCGCGGGCGTCCACGTACTTGGTGGTCTCCACGCGGCGCAGGTAGTTGGTGAAATTGTTCCGGACCGTGTCCTTGAGGGCGAGCAGTCCGAAGTAGGCGCTGACGGTGTCGACGGCGAACTGGCGCTGGTACTGGCTGAAGGAGCGGACCGCATAGACGACGTTCCGTTCGGCCTGGGTGAGGTTCTCCACCCGGGGATCATTCCGGCCGAAACCGCGCAAGAGGGGTTGGCTTAACTCGACCGAGAGGAAGTCGATGGCGGAATCCCGGGTGGTGTTGCCCGGGCTGGAGGACCAGCCGGTGAAGTAACGGAGGAGGTCGTTGGCGAGGGAGACGCTGAGCCGGCCGCCGGTCTGTAGGAGTTGGCCGACTCCGACCCGACTGCGGAGCGTGCCGAATTGGGAAGCCGACGGGCTGCCGGAGACGCTGGCGGTGGAGTTGGCGAGGAAGATGGGAGAGAACTCGTACTGTGCGCCCGTGAGGCTCAGGGCGGTGAGGTAGAGCTGTTCCTTCTGGGTCTGGTACTCCCGACTGTGCCCGACGGCGAGGTCCAGCGCTTCTTCGAGGTTGAGCACCCGGTGCTCGGTACCGGTTCGCTGGCCGATGATTTCCTCGGGCAGCAGGGTGGCGGGGTCCCGACCGGTGTAGTCTGTATCGATCGAGAACAGGTTTGTGCGCCCGAAAACCTGCTGCTCGGCCTGATGGATGATCTGGTAGGTCTGGCGATCGGCGGCCTGTTCGTAGCGTTTCCGGGAGCACCCGGTGGCCTGGGTGAGTAGCCCCAGGATAAGCAACGTAAATACGTGCCGGACGACGCGGCTGGCGGGGCCGGGGTTGCGGAGGGTGGACAACACAAGCTGGTGGGGTGGACGGCGCGCGCATCTTTGGCGTTACAAACCAATTTGCCAAATCTTAGGGGGTCGGGACCCGTGTCCCCGGGGCGGAACGGGTCATCAGGAGGGTTCATGTTGGCAGCAGCGGAGGTTGGAACCTCCCTTGCTGCGCCGGGCTCAACCGAGGGTCAGCCCTTCCCGTTGACCGCGCGGAGGAGAGGGAGGAAAAAGAGACGGGCGTGAGGCTGGGTGGTGCTCCTGTTCGGAGAAGACCGCCGGCCAACAAGGAGGCACGTCGCGAGAAAAACCATTTGGGGCGCTGCGCATCAACCGTGGAGGGGCCCACGGCGCGCAGCCCGGGGCGAGTCCCGGGGTCTTCGGATCCCGGGACTCCTTTTTGTGGAGGGCTTTCCCTTTGCAATCGGCCGGCCGTCGGCTACAAGGCCGCGCCCCCGGGGAACGGGGGCACCCCATACCAGACGTGAGTGGCCCGGTTCCAGACCTGACGGTACTGCTGAAGCAGAGTTTCGGCTTCGCTTCCTTCCGCCCGTTGCAGGAGGAGATCATCCGGGACTCGTTGGCCGGGCGCGATGTGGTGGCGGTGTTGCCGACGGGCGGGGGGAAATCCCTGTGTTTCCAACTCCCTGCGCTGGTGCGCGGCGGGCTCACGGTCGTCATCTCCCCGTTGATCGCGCTGATGAAGGACCAGGTCGATGCCCTCACCGCGGCGGGGATTCCGGCGACGTATCTGAACTCCTCCCTGGCGGCGGGGGAGTCGCGGCCGCGGCTGCGGGGGTTGCACCAGGGGGAGTACCGCCTGCTCTACGTGGCTCCCGAGCGGCTCCTGCTGTCGGGCTTCCTGGACGACCTGCAGCGTTGGAGTGTGGGGCTGTTCGCGGTGGACGAGGCGCACTGCATCAGCGAATGGGGGCACGATTTTCGGCCGGAGTACCGCCAGTTGGCGTCGGTCCGGGGGCGGTTCCCCGGGGTGCCGGTGATGGGTCTCACCGCCACGGCGACCCCCCGGGTGCGGGAGGACATCGTGCGGCAGTTGGAGTTGCGGGATCCCTCCGTGTACGTGGCCAGTTTCAACCGGCCGAACCTCATGTATCGGGTGGCCGCGAAGTCCGGGGCCTACGAACAGGTGCTGGCCTTTGTGCGCCACCGGCCGCGGGAAGCCGGGATCGTCTATTGCCAGAGTCGAAAAGGGGCGGAATCCCTCGCGGCCCGGTTGGCGCTCGACGGCGTCGTGGCAGCTCCCTACCACGCTGGCCTGGACGCGCCGGCACGGTCGCGGAACCAGGAGCGGTTCCTGCGGGACGAAGTGCGGGTGATCTGCGCGACGATCGCGTTTGGGATGGGGATCAACAAACCGAATGTCCGCTTCGTCGTGCACTACGATCT
>JBBQML010000437.1:0-5028 GCA_038328885.1 Verrucomicrobiota bacterium
GGTCTCCTGCGCCCCCCCCGGCCAGGGGCAGGAAGACGGGGTCGTCCACTACCGGTACGCCCACGGCGTGGTGGTCCACTCAAGCGGCTACCCGAATGAAGCCGTAGGACAGGAGGGCGGCGCCTGCTTCGTCGGCACGGAGGGCCGCCTCGCCGTCGATCGCACCCGCATCGTGGCCTACCCGTCCTCGATCCTCCAGTCACGACCACGGCCGGACGAGCCGCGGGTGTATCGCGCGAACAGCATGTCCGGAAACTTCCTCGAGTGCGTGCGCAGCCGCCGTCCGACGATCGCCGAACCCGGCACCGCCGTGTACTCGATGAACGCCATCCTGATCGGGGGGATCGCCCTGATCCTCCGGCGCACCCTCAGGTGGGATCCGGTGAAGGCTGAGTTCATCGGCGACGAACAGGCCAACCGCCTCCTCTCCTACACGCCACGCCCGCCCTGGCGGCTCGGTGCCTGAACGCACGCAACGAAACGACGACGAACCGCCATGAAAAACCATTTCCTGAGAACGTGCGTGTTGGCCGGCATACTCGCCGCGGCCTTCCTGTGGACCGCCAGGTGCCCTGGAGGTGCTCGCTGGGTCGGGCCCGCCGCCCAGAACCCAACGACGGCGCACCGCACGGTTGCCTCCAACGGCGGTTCCGCTGGAACGGAGCCCTCCAGGCGTACACCGGCTGAACGCACCACGAGAGGTGTCGGCCTGCTGGCACAAGCCGCGCCGGTGGCCCGCGCCGACGAGGAGCAGGATCTCATCGGCATCCTGCAATCGGACGTCGGGATCCCCGCCAAAGCCGAGGCCTGCAAGCGACTTCGCCTCATTGGAACCGCCCGGTCGGTGCCTGCATTGGCAAGCCTGCTCGGCAAGGAGCGCCTATCCCAGGCAGCCCGGTACGCCCTCGAGGCCGTGCCTGCCCCGGAAGCCGTCGCCGCCCTCCGGCAGGCGCTGGGAACGACCACCGGCCGTACCCGCACCGGCGTGATGGATTCGCTCGGTTGGCGTCGTGACGCCACCGCGGTTCCCTTGCTGGCGCCGCTGCTGACCGACGCCGACCCCGCCACCGCGGCCACCGCCAGTGCCGCCCTCGGACGGATCGGGGGTCCCGGCGCACGGGCTGCCCTGGAGGCGGCCCGGGACAGGGTCCAACCGGCGGCCCGACCTGCCCTGCTGGACGCCCTGCTCGCCAGCGCCGAGGGCCTGCTGGCCGAGGGTCGACGGGATGATGCGGTGGCTCTCTACCGGTCCCTCGCGATCCCCGACGAGGCCGAGCACGTCCGTGTGGCCGCGCACGCCGGTTGGATCCGGGCGGCGGGCGATGGCGCTCTCGCGCTCATCACCTCGGCGTTGCAGGGCAACGACCCGGCCGCCCAGACGGCGGCGCTCCAAGCCGCCGGGGAACTCAGGGGTCCCGCCGCGGCACGGACCTTCGCGGCGATGCTTCCAGGTTCGGAGCCCGGCTTACAAATGGCCCTGCTCGCGCTGTTGCGCGGCCGCAACGACGCCGATGACGCCGATGACGCCGATGACGCCGATGACCCTGTTCTTCGGGCCATCCTGACTGCCGCGCGGAACCCTGACGCGAGCATTCGGCTCGCCGCCCTGCAGGCGCTGGGCATGACGGGTGATGCTTCGGTCGTCTCGTTGCTCGCCGAAGCCGCCGGTTCCACGAACGTGGTGGAACAGGCGGCGGCGCGCGAAGCCCTGACCACGCTCCACCGGGGGGAGGTGACGCTAGCGATCGCCGCCCAGATCAACGGGGCGGCCCTGCCCGTGCAGCGGGAACTGTTTCGAGCCCTCAGTGCGCGCGGCGACCCCGCGGCCGTGCCGTCGCTGCTGAGGCTCGCGCGCGTTGACGCTCCGGCGACCCGCGCCGGTGCACTCCAGGCCCTGAGCCAACTGGCGGACGGTTCCCATCTTCCTGCCCTCGTCCGACTCCTGACGGAGGCCCCGGACGCGTCCTCGCGGGAGGACGTCCGCGGCGTCTTCGAAACGCTGGTCGAAAGGTATGGACCGGCAGCAGTCCTCGACGTCACCTCGCTCGTGCGGGGAATGGCGGAAGGCGACGCCGCCTCGCGGCAGGCCTTGTTCCCGGTAGCCGCTCTGTTCGTGGACGACCGGGTCCGCTCCGCCTTTCGCGCTGCCCTTCAGTCGGGCGACGCTGGCATCCGGGAGGCGGCGACCCGGGCCGCCTGTGCCACGCGCGATGTGGCGCTGTTGCCGGACCTGCTGGGGGTCGCAGGTCGCGATTCGGACCCGAAACGGCGCTTCCTTGCGCTCGAGGGTGTGGCGCGGTTGGCGACCGACGAGGGGGCGGGTTTCACGCCGAAGCAACAGGCCGACGCGCTCGTCGGTGCGTTCGCGCTCGCGCAGACGCCGGAGGAGAGGCGCGCGATCCTCGTCAGCCTGGGCCACGTGACGCATCGCTCGGCACTCGAACTCGCCGACCGGGCGGCGAGGGATTCGGACGTCCGGACGCAGGCGGAGTCCGCAGGCCTCCAGATCGCGCGGAGCCTGGGAGCAGCGGACTTCGGCGCGGTGGAACCCTCGCTGACCCGCCTGGCTACCGAGGCGGTGGCGGTTTCGGTGAGGACCAACGCGTTATCCCTCCTCAAGAGCCTGAACTCCGGCTGGCTCTGGGTCGGGCCCTACCGCCGGGAAGGAAAGCGGGGCGACGAACTGTTCGACGTGCCCTTCCCGCCCGAACGCCCAGATGCCAACGCCGAGGTGCTGCCATGGCGGCCGGCCCCCGGCACGAGCGACCTGACACGAGTGGGCGAGGTGGACCTTGGCGGCATCACCGGCGGCGACCACTGCGTCGTCTATGTGAAATCACACGTGTACGTTCCCGAGGCTCGAACCGTGTTGTTCGCGATCGGCTCCGACGATGGGATCAAGCTCTGGGTCAACGGGGACTTAATGCACGCCAACAACGCTGTCCGCGGGTTGACCCCGGGGCAGGACCGCGCGGACGGCCGGTTGCGCTCGGGCTGGAACGATCTGCTCGCCAAGATCACCCAGAGCACGGCGGGCTGCGGCCTCATGCTGCGCATTCTGACGGAGGAGGGTGGAGAACTGCCTGGGCTTCGCCTGGATCCGGCTGGCGAAGGGGCGAGGTGATCGGCTTCTGCTGATCCGGAAGTAAGATCTCGGCTTACTTGGTTCGACTCAACCCAGGGCTTGCTCGAAGCGGAGGCGCCCTATCCCCCCGGCACCGTCCGCGCCCGATACCAACGGAAGGAATGCTCCCCGACCGTGCCGTCCACCTGGCGCGTCCGGGTCGTCGTCGGCCGCACGCGGGCGAGGCCCTGCCAGTCGGCCAGATCCGTCGAAGCCTCAAGGTCGTAGGTGGAGCCCGGGACGCCCAGGAGATCGAACTCGAAACCGACGGCCGGCCGATAACCCCGGGCCGCCAGGCCTTCGCGTACGACCTGAACCCGGCGCAGGCCAATCTCCAACTGGCCCGCCACCAGGCGGAAGTCCGCACCGCCGTTCTGCGCATTCTGGAGGTGGGCGCCTTCGAGCCGGAACACGGCCGTGCGCCAGGTCTGGCTCCCGCTCAGGGCCACCGCCTGGCAGGCGGTGTACGCGCCGCGGAACGGTGCCTCGGGATCACTGCCATCGAACTCGACATTCAACGAACCCCGGGCGGCGTCGAAGTACTCCACCACCACGTGCACCCGCATCGGGTCAGCCCATTTGAACGAGTCGTCGATCCTGAGGTAGAGGTAGCGGGCGCCGTGGATGTTGGTCACGGTGACCCGGCAATCACTGCCGCCGAGGGTCGTCGGCCGCGTGAGCCCGTCGGCGAGCTCCAGTTGCGCCAGGCCCGCGGGACGATTCGTGGCGGCCAGTTCGATCTCGACCAGCCGCGCGCCGGTGTACGGGCCGACGATCGGCGGTGGCACGTAGCCCGCCTTGAACAGGTCCGAATACCGGCGGTTCAACTGGATGTACTGCCGGCCATACTCCCGTGAATGGGCGATGTCCGTGCCTTCATGGAATTCGTTCCAAGTTTCGATCATGACCAGGGGCGAGGGGCGGCGCAGGAAGGCCAGCCAGTTCCTCTCGAAGAACTCCCCGTTCTCGCGCGGCACCACGAGTGGGTCGCGGCCCGGAACGGCCGAGTGATCGTAGCCCGGCCCCAGCGAGGCCACGCCGGGGTTCTTCACGCCCAGGGCTCCTCCCCAGGCGTAGACCTGCTCGGTCTTCACGTTCCAGGAGATCTCCCGGACGATGTACGGCGTGCGTCCGCCAAAATCACGGGAGAAGTTCGTGCGCACGAAATCGATGCAACTCTGGTCATGACGAAGCGCGAAGGCGGCGCTGTACAACGCCACGATCGGCTGGCCGTCGATCATCGCCCAGTGCCGCGGAGGCACGAGCGAGAAGAAGTCGCGGATGCTCTCGTAGAACCACTGGCGGCCACGCGGGGTCGTGAGGTCGACCTGCTGGCCGGCCGCGTTGAACTGGAGCGTGCTGGTGTCATAGAACATGCCGATCCGCGGCGCCGCGCGTCCCTGCCCCACCAACTCGTCCCGCGCCGCCACCAGCGGCGGCAGCCCCGCGAAACTCCACGCCTGCTGGTCCACCGGCCGGCCTTCGACCCGCTGGGACGGCTCCCCCCAGTACACCGGCAGAAGCACATCGATGCCCGCCTCCGCCAGATCCTGCAATTGGGTCCGATGCCAGGAGGCCGACCGGTAGGAGAACCCCGTCAACGCCGCCGGATGATCTGTCAACGCATCCGACCCGTCCCCGTTGACCAGGTGTTCGCCCGAGTAGACGTCGTACCAATAGAAGTACGAGGTCAGCACCACTCGATCGTCGCCGGTGAACGAGGGAACACCCGCGAACGCGCCTGGCTCCAACGGCGTAAAGGGTCCGATCGGCGGATGGTAGGCCGGCACGGCGTCCGCAGCGGCGACGGTACTCAGGGACGTGGTGCCCGCCGGCTCAGCCCCGGCAGCGATACGGTGTACCAGGGGCAGACCCACCGCCAGCCAGACGAGAAGGGCACGAGT
>JBBQML010000438.1:0-5019 GCA_038328885.1 Verrucomicrobiota bacterium
GACGCCGCACCGGATGCCGGCATTGGGCCGATCCTGGCGAAAGTGAGATCTGACACCTTTTCCCTTTTTCGGACGACCTCCACCAACCGACGCCAATCACCGGCCTTCCGCTCCTCCGGCTTCCCCTTCGTCACCCAAGAGGACGAGGTAATCGAAATTCCCCTCACCGAGGCGACGTCCCAGATGTTGGACGATGCGCAGAGCGTGCCCCTCGCTCTCCCGCGGTCCACGGCGGTAGAACGGCTTGCCGTCGCTGCCGAACGCGAACTGCTGCTGGCACAGGTCTGTCTTCAGCCCGCCGAATACCCGGGAGGCCTGCTTCAAGTCGGGGTGCGACCCGAAGCCGAGGCCGCCAGCATACGCCACGGCCTGTTCGATCAACTTCCGGGCGCAGCACGGATCGGCTGACACTATCGGGAAGTCCGAGGTGTAATGGTCCCGGATTCGCCGATGGTAGTCGTCCGCGTCCGTGTCCTCGTAAACGGCCAGCTTCACACCGAGGCAAAGGACATCCACGAGGAAGATTCCGGCCTCGACCCGCCGACCGCCGGACTTGAACCGGGCGACGATCACCCAGCCGATCCCCTGCGCGAACAAGTCGGATGGCCACCACGCCTCGTGCGTCGATGGCACCGGTGGTGGGCTGGCGTCAGCGCTCATGCTGGCAGCATAAGGGGTCACTGCGTGGTCCATCAATCGCGAGCGGTTTCGGAGCAGGCTGAGCCTCGCCCCGTTCCGCATCAGCAGAGCACTGGCGTCGGTCGAAGGTCTTCACTGGGCTTTGCGGGAACGCGCGCCTCCAGCAGCGAACCGGGGAAGGCGGTACGATCCGGTCAGCGCTGTGGTGTTCCGCGCAGGTTCGCCTCCATGCCGGCATAGTCCGGGCGGATGCGGTAAGGCCCGTAGCAGAGCTTCCTCAGGATCGAGGCAGGGCGCAGATGCCAGCTGGCCCACGTGAGCGGGGAATCGCCGTTCCCGTCCTTGGCGTCAAGGCGCGCACCCGCATCCAGCAGGAGTTGGAGGGTCTGCTCTGCTCCGCAGGCGGCTGCACGGTGCGATGGAACCTCTCCCCGGGTACGGCAGTCGCGCATGAATCCACCGGTCTCTACCCCGACCTTGGTCACGCAGTTCGGACCAGCCCCTCCGGCCAGCAGGAGTTTGACTACTTGGGTGTGGGCGGAGTGGATCGACACTTCCCTCAGCAGCCTGTTGCGATACGCGAGACGACCCGCGAGTCGGCCGCGCCCAATGGGTACTTCGTCAAGTGGGGCTGGGCAAGGTTCGGCGGGGCCTGGCCTGCCGTGGCGGGGCGAGGCTTCACCACGACACATCGAAGGTGTGTCGAAGTGTGTCTTCACGACACAACCTGGCTCGGCGTGGCGGAACGAATTTTCGAGTGATAACCATTCAAACCTATGGCATTTAATCCTAGCGGAAACTCAGGGCGATCAACTGTGGGCACCTGAGCGCCAGCGGACACCATTCACCGATTCCTTCCACCTTTTGGCCCGGACACCGTTCGCCTTCATCACCCCGGAGGCTTTCACGGGAACAGTCCGAGCCAGCCGGGTGCTCGACATCGTCCCCGACGACGGATAGTTTTGCTCGAATGACGAAGACCGTGGAAGCCCAGGAAGCCGCCGCCCACTTTTCCGACTGGCTCCGGCAGGTCGCGGAGGGCCATAAAGTGATCATCACGGAGCAGTCCCAGCCTCTGGCGAGGCTGGTTCCAGCAGGACACATGAAACCAAAGTTTTTCAGCCCGTCGGAGGTGCCGCCGTTGCGCGGGGGAAAGGTGCTGACTCCGAACATCTCGTCCGCTGAAATTGCCGAGGAGATGTGGGGGCGGAAATGACCGGGCTGGACACGAAAGCCATGGTGCAGGCCGCCGTTGAGGCTCACGTCAAACATGCCGCCACCACAGCCATCTTGCGATCCGAGCTGGGGGCGGGTCACACGCTCGCGGTGACCCACGCGGTGGTGGGTGAATTCCTGCACATTGTCACGGACGCCCGCCGCTTCGATCCCGCCTGGCCGATGACTGCGGCTTTGGATTGGGCCGAATCGTGGGTGGAGTCGGACGGGGTGATCGTTCTGCCTGTGCATGAAGCTGCATTGCAACTCTCCTTCCGATGGATGCGGACGCATCCCTGGGCCGCAAACGCATCCTCGACACCCAGCTCGCGGCGACGTTGCACCGGCACGGCGTCCGGCGGTTGCTCACCTCGAACCCGGATGACTTCCGCGTGTTCGGCGTGTTTGAATTGATCGTGCCTTGACTTCAGAGTGATCTCAGGGAGAAGTTCCACCCGGCCGCCGCTGCGATGGCCAGGAGGTTGGAGAGGTACAGGTTCATGCGCAACTGCAGATGCAGGATGTGTAACACCCCGACCCCGATCCCCATCCCGAGGAGGCAGATCACATGGAACCGGAGCAATCGCCGTCCCAGGTTCGTGAATCCGCCCGCATCGCCCGTTCGATCACGGAACGTCCATCGCTCATTGCACAGGAAGCTGTTCAATAGCGCTGTCTCCACCGAAAGAACCTTCGCCCAGGCCAGGGGAAATCCCACCCCCCCGGTGCCGGCCAACCCATGCAGAACCAGCATATCCACGAGAACGCCGGTGCCTCCCACCAGACCGAAGCGCACCGCCCGGGTCCACCAAGGCATCCAACTGTCCGGCGGGACCTCAGCCGAGTCACGGTTCATAGGTGGCGTGCTCCAGCAGCCAGGTCACATCCGAGTTGTCCGGCCCGACGTGGGTACGCGGCTCCACCCGCCGCAACAACCTCGGATCCCGCCAGCGCCTCAAGATTGCATGTCCATCGGCAAACCCGAACACTGCGCCGCCGCCATGACGCACCGCCGGGGCGTCGATCAGGTAGAAGGGCCGGGCCGTCCCCAGGCCGTCCGGGTCCCCCGTATGGCTGTGATCCACGGCGAAGTATCCGTCGTTGATCGAGGTCTCCAATTCATCGAGAAAGACGAACACCTGCGCCGGTCGCTGAATCTCCGCGTGCGTGCGGAACACACGGTGACGTGCGCCACCGCCACCCACCCAGCGGGGAGGCAGTTCGTCACGCCGCACAGGGTTCATGCGGCAGTTCATCGCCACGCTGCGCACGTGCTCGCTCTCGTCGGCGGGGCACCTCAACAGCGCCGGATCATGATAAAACCCCGCCAGCAGTGATCGCCCCGGGTCGGAAAGCATTGAATGGTTGGTCGCCTGAGATGGCTCCGCCATGCTGCCCCCCACCCAATTGGTCCGCGGCCCCGGTTCACCGTCGAGGTTCATGACCAGGCGATCCCCGTAATCCTGGGAATACAACGTCCACGCCAGCGCCAGCTGCCGGTGATGGTTGAGGCAGATGGCACTGTCCGCCCGCTGGCGCGCCAGGCGCAAACCACCCAGCAGCAGGCCCACCAGCACAAGGAGGATGGCGATGGTCACCAGCAGTTCGATGATGGTGAAGCCGGCGCCGCGAGGTCGCGTCATGGTTCCTCCAAAATCAATGCCCGACCGTCGGCAAACACCGCATTCCGGTGCCCGTGCCACGACTCCCGGTCGAAGAACAGGGCACCAACTGCCAAGCCCCGATCCCCGGCCTCGGCGAGGCGGTCTCCATGAAGCAATTGTCCGCCTGCAGTCTCGTTCCAGCGATAACTCACGGCTTCCTCTGGCCGCAAACCCCCGACCCGATCCGCCGGACAAACCAGAACGCGAGGGTCCTGAAGATTTAGGCCCGCCAGGTCCGACGCTCGCTCATGTCCCACGGCAAAGTCGCCCCGCAGTTGGGGCAAACGACCTCGATGGTCTTCGGCATGGAGTCGCGCCAGAATCCCGAGTTGCCGCAGATTTCCCAGGCACTGAACGTTGCGCGCCCGGGTCTTGGCCCCGCCCAGGACGGGCAACAAGAGCCCGGCAAGCACCCCGATGATCGCCACGACCACGAGCAACTCCACCAGGGTGAACCCAGACGCGCCCTCTTGCCGAGCTCCCAACGCGATCCGGCGATTCCCTATTCTTGTGGCATCATCAAGGCCCATGGTGTCTCACGGGGTCCGCTCCACGTCCAATCCGAGGCGTCGCCGCCAATCCCCAACCGGCTCCCACCGCTCGGGATCCAGGCGCCGGTGGACATACAACGTCTGATAGCGATCCGAATACACCGCGACGAAGTTCGCCTCGACCAGTTCCCGCCATCCCGCTTGCCTGATCTCACGCTCCTCGCGGAGGAGCAGCATATCGCAATCGTACCGACGAACGATCTCGACGATGGACTGCTCTGTGATCGACCCTTTCCAGAAACGTTTCGCGGGAACCACAGTGATCGCGGGCGGTTGTGGCACGCCAACGTGGTGAAAGAGTTCGCCCGTCTGCGCATACGCCCACTCCGATCGACTGGCATAACGCCGGGCCGCAGTCACCAGGGAATTCCCCTCGACCTTGCCACTCCACGACAGCGCACGGATCTCCGAAACGTGACGGGGAAGTTCCCGGGCGGCCACCAGGGCCAGCGACAACGACCCGGCCAGCATCCATGCCTCCGGCCTGCGTCCCGCCTCAGCCCGGCCCACCCGGACCGGCGCACAATAGGAACGAAACGCCTCGATCAGCCCGGCGGCGCCGAGAAGACTCAAGGCGATCCCGAAGTGCAGTTCATAGTAGTACCAGAACGGTCGATGCACCGAATGGATCGCCAGCGCCGTCAAGCCCAGGGTCACGGGGAAGGCAAGGCACTGCCATGCACGACGACGAATAAGCTGCACAAATCCCAATCCCGCGGCGAGGAAGGTCCCAGGCGAACCGCCCGACATCGAAAATAAATTCAACCGGTGAGCGAGGGCATCCGGATGGTTTCTCGCGCCCCCGTGAGAAGCCCACATCACGGAACCATCGTGCGAGGGACTCGTGCCCAGAATCAGGATGCTCATGACCGCGCATCCCGCCACCCACCATCCCGCCGCCATCACTCCCTCCCTGAACGCCGTGCCCCGGGGCCGGCTGCCCATCCCTC